>CAZHGU010000054.1:0-7764 GCA_964532105.1 uncultured Alcanivorax sp.
CATGCAGGGCCAAATAACGCGGAAGAAAGTGATCAGCCCTGCCGGTTGCGCAGGCGCTCCATGAGCTTGTCGCGCAGCTCGCATTCGATCTTCGGCAGCCAGGCGGCCAGGGTTTCATCCACCAGCGCCCGCATTTCCTGTTCGCTGAGTCCGGAGGTATCCGTTGGAGCGGTTTTCTCCGATTCGCCGGGCGTGGACTTCTCCGGCCGGGAATCCGGTTTTTCCCCGGTGGAAGTATCGGGTGTGGTCCGGTTCTGCGGGTCCGTATTGCGCGCCGCGTCACTGAGGAAGGGGTTGGGCCGTTCGGACAGCGCCTGGCGCAGGCGCTCGTTGGCCGGATCGGAGCCGGTTTCGTCGGCATCCGGCTGGAGCAGGGGCATCTGTTCCTCGCCGTTGCCGGAGGTTTCTCCGGGAGCGTCGGGTTCCAGCACGGGCGGATCCTCGTCCGGTGTCTCCGGGGAGTCGTCCTCGTTGAGCATGTTCTGCACGGACGAGAGTTCGTCCAGCAGTTCTTTCCGGTCCTTCTCCGGCAGGGGGGTGTCCTGCGGCTTTTTTCCCGTTTTGCGGGCCATGGCTGTCACCCTCCCAGGCGGTGATCCCGGACCGGAAAGCCCCGGTCACGGTAGAACTTCCAGCGCTGACGGGCTTCCCTGCGGTTATTCTCATCCCCCGTCACCAGTTCTGCAACCCGCTCGAATCGGGTGAAGAAGTCCGGTACCTGCCGGGCCAGATTGATCAGCACGTCATGGTGCTCGCCCGGATTGTCGCCCTGGCCAAGCACCACGGGCGTGGCTTCGGCATCGCCGTCCGCGCCGGCCAGGGCATGGGGCAGGAAACCGGTGGCGGGCTCGCGCCACAGGTAGTCGTCCAGTTCCGCCGCCGTTTCCCGGTCGTCATGGTGGATATAGACCCGGTGGCCGTTGCGCACGGCCTTGTCGGCGATGCGGCGGGCCAGCTGGTAATACTGCTGTGCCGCCGCGCCCTCGGTAATATAGAACAGGATCTCGGTCATGGGCCTCCCGGGAGATCAACGCTCGCCGTGCGCCACATCCATCATGTAGCGGGTCAGCAGGGGCACCGGGCGACCGGTTGAGCCCTTTTCGGAACCGGATTTCCAGGCGGTGCCGGCAATATCGAGATGGGCCCAGCGCACGTCCCCCACGAACTGCTGCAGGAATTTCGCCGCTGTAATGGAACCCGCCTTGGGGCCGCCCACATGCTGCATGTCGGCACAGGTACTCTTGAGCTGCTCGCCGTATTCTTCGAACAGCGGCATGGGCCAGCCCCGGTCGCCGGTATATTCGCCGGATGCCAGCAGGTCCCGGCTGAGCCCGTCGTCGTTGCTGTACACGGCCGAAGCCTGATCGCCCAGCGCCATGACACAGGCGCCGGTAAGCGTGGCCATGTCGATAATGGTGTGGGGCTTGTACTTGTTCTGCACATAGGTGAGCGCGTCACAGAGGACCATGCGCCCCTCGGCGTCCGTGTTGATGATTTCCACGGTCTGGCCGGAATAGGTCTTGATGATATCGCCGGGCCGGTAGGCACGGCCGTCGGGCATGTTCTCGGCCGCCGCCACCACCGCGACCACATGGAGTTTCAGATTGAGTTCGCACAGGGTTTTCATGGCGCCGAATACGCCCGCGGCACCGCACATGTCGAATTTCATCTCCTCCATGCTGGCGCCGGGCTTGATGCTGATGCCGCCGGAATCAAAGGTAATGCCCTTGCCCACCAGCGACAGCGGCTTGCCGGTATCCCCCTTGTACTCGAACACGATCATCTTGCCTTCGTGTTCGCTGCCTTGTGAGACGGCACAGAAGCCGCCCATGCCCATGCGCTCCAGCTGTCGCTCGCCGATCACCTTCACGCTCAGCCGGTCGTAGTCCCGGCTCATGGCACGCGCCTGTTCGGCCAGATACTCCGGGGAGGCCACATTGGCCGGCGTGTTGCCCAGCTCCCGAGACAGCCGCACGCCCGCGCCGATGGCCCGGCCTTCCTGCGCCGCGCGGGACAGGCGGTTGGCGGTGCCCGAGGTTACAAAGCGCCAGCGCCGCAGCTTCAGGGGCTCGGAAGGTTTCTTGCTGCGGAAGCTGTCGAAGCGGTAGGTGGCCTCTTCCAGCATGCGCGCGCTTTCGCGGACCAGCGCCGTTTCGTCGTGCTCGGCCACGTCCAGGTTGTCGATCAGCAGGGCCGCGTTGCGCGCGCCCGAGCGGGACACGGCCCGGGCCATGGTGGTGATCAAACGACCCCAGGCAGGCATGGTCAGCTGGTCCCCGGTGCCCGTGCCCACCAGCAGCAAGCGCCGCGCGGCCAGCCCTTCCGGCTGACGCAGCATGACGGTTTGCTGTTGCGCGCCGGAGAAGTCACCGTCGTCGATCACTTCCCGGATCTGCTCGCGGGTCTTGGCGGGCAGCGCCTGCGGTGCCCCGGCCCCCTTGTTCAGCACCAGCACCAGGCAATCCGAGCGCAGGGTCGCCACATTCTTGCCGCTGACTGCATACTCCATTTTCGTAACCTCGGTTCAATTCGGAATGGATTCGGGTGAGCCTTATGCCATCGTGAATTGCCCTTCGGGTCAAGCTGGAATATCCGCTTGGCCTGAATGGTTCCGGGAAAGGGGCCACGGCGGGTTACAATGCACCGGCGCCGTCGGCCAGGGGATCGCCCTTGATTCTGTATCGCTACATCAATCGTCAGTTGTTCACCACCACCCTGGTGGTGGCGGTGGTGCTGACGACGATGATTATCGGTACCCGCTTTGTGCAGTATCTGGCGGATGCCGCGCGCGGCGAGATCGCCGCCAACGCCATTTTCGCGATTCTGCTGTTTCGCCTGCCGGAATTCCTGCAGCTGATCCTGCCGTTGAGCATGTATATCGGCGTGCTGCTGGTGTTCGGCCGCCTGCATGTGGATAACGAAATGGTGGTCATGAAATCCGGCGGCATCGGCCCGGGGGCGCTGTTACGTGGATTGGTTCTGCCGGTAATCATGATGACCCTGCTGGTGGGCTTCTGCAGTCTCTATGCCACCCCCCGCGGCGGCGCGGCGGAGGATCGTGTGGTGGAGGAACAGAAACAGCGTTCAGCGCTGGAACTGCTGGCTCCGGGCCGTTTTCACGAAAGCAGCTCCGGTGGGGGACAGCGCACTACCTATGCCGAAAGCATGGATCGCGGGGCGGGCGAGCTGAACAATGTCTTTATCTCTGATCTGCGCGAACGCACCCCGGGCCGGCCCCGGATGTTGATCGTGCGCGCGGATACGGGCCGGATCGTGCACCGCGACGATGTCCGCTATCTGGAATTGAGCGATGGCGTGCAGTATCGCGGCGAGCCCGGCCGGGCGGATTACGGCGTGGCCGACTTCGAACGGGCGCTGGTGCGCCTGGGCGATAATCAGGGCCCGGATCTCGCCACCGAGATCGAGGGCCGGCCCACCCGCGAACTGCTCAACGCCACGGGCCCCGAGGTCCGGGCGGAACTGCAGTGGCGGTTCTCGCTGATGGTGCTGGTGCCGTTGACGATGTTGCTGGCATTGCGGCTGTCACGCGTGAGGCCGCGCCAGGGCCCCTTCATGCGCATGATACCGGCGCTGTTGCTGTTCATGCTTTATGTGGGCGGCCTGCTGGTGATGCGTAGCCGGATGGAGGATTATTCGGGCTCGGCTCTGCCCTGGTATCTGGACATGGTCTGGGTTCATGCCACGGCTGCGCTGGTGGTGACGCTGGCCTATGTCTGGCCGCGCCTGCTGGGCCGGAGGGTGGGCTGATGCGGCGTATTAACGGCTATCTCCGGCGCGCGATCATTCTGCCCTCGCTGGGCGTGACCGTGGTGCTGGTCGCTCTGGACGTGCTTTTCGCCTATGTGCACGAGCTGAAGTTGCTCGGCGGCGGTTATGGCGCGCTCGAGGCCCTGCAGTTCGTGCTGACCACCACGCCGAGCACCGTCTATGAATTTCTCCCCATGGGGGTGTTGCTGGGTGCGCTGCTGGGGCTGGGGCTGCTGGCGAACAGCAATGAGCTCACCGTGATGCGCGCGGCGGGCGTGTCCACGGGGCGCATCAGCTGGATGGTGCTCAAACCGGCCATTGTGCTGTTGCTGGCGGGCAGTCTGATCGGCGAATTCATCGCGCCCTGGGCGGAACAGGTGGCGCGCAGCCAGCGCTCACTGGCCGAGGGCGAGGGGGAAGTGGTGGCGGCGAAGCACGGCTACTGGCACCGCGAGGGGAACGAATTCATCTACATCAATACCGTCCAGCCCAATGGCGTGCTGCACGGCCTGACCCGATACCGTTTCGACCCGGACAGCCAGCGCCTGCTGGAAAGCCAGCATGTGCAGCGTGCGCTCTATCAGTCCGAGGCGGAACACTGGTTTCTCCAGGGGATTCGCGGCAGCCGGATTCACGAGGATGAGGTGCTGACCTATGAGCGGCCCAATGGCGTCTGGGAGACGCGGCTGACGCCCGAACTGTTGTCCATCGTGATTCTGGAGCCCAAGCACCTGGGCATACACAAGTTGTACCAGTACGCGCAGTATCTGGAACGCCAGGGTCTGCAGGCGGGCGAATATCTGCTGACCTTCTGGCAAAAGCTGCTGCGGCCCCTGGCGACCCTGGGCATGGTGCTGATCGCGATTTCCTTTATTTTCGGCCCCATGCGCGAGGTGTCCATGGGAGTGCGTCTGACCGGCGGCGTGGCCGCGGGCCTGCTGTTTCACTACGGCCAGCAGTTCTTCGGTCACCTGAGCCTGGTCTTCGACGCCTCGCCCGTGCTGGCGGCGCTGGTGCCGCCCCTGTTCTGCATGGTGACGGGCATCGTGTTGTTGCGCCGGGTGCGGTAGCGGCCGAACCCGGCACAGCGGTGCAATCGGCTCGCCGGATCAGGACTCGACCGGCGGACGCATGCCCACGGTCACATCGAGCCTGAGCTTCTGGCCCAGCCGGATAATGGTGAGCTGGATGGACTCGCCCGGTCGCGTGCCGGCTACCCGATTCATGGCCTCGTAGCCGTCCGCGACCGGCTCGTCGTTGACGCCCACCAGCAGGTCGCCGGGCTTGAGCCCGCTGCGGTCCGCCGGACTGTTGGCCATGACCTGCGTGATCACTCCGCCGCGCGCCTGCTCCATGCCCAGGGTGCTGGCCAGCGCGGGGGTGATGTCCTTGGTGGTGACGCCCAGCCAGCCCCGGATGACGCGGCCGTGCTTGATCAGATCCTCCATGACCCGGCGTGCTATGGATAACGGCGTGGCGAAGCCGATGCCCTGCCAGCTGCCGTCGGACGAGAGAATGGCCGTATTGATGCCGATCAGATCGCCGTCGGTGTTGATCAGCGCGCCGCCCGAATTGCCCCGATTAATGGCCGCGTCCGTCTGAATGAAATTCTCGAAGGTGGCCAGCCCCAGATGACTCCGGCCGGTGGCGCTGACAATCCCCATGGATACCGTCTGCCCCACACCCAGGGGGTTGCCGATGGCCAGCACCACGTCACCCACGCCCACGGGGCCGGGATCCCCCATATCCATGACCGGCAGATCCTCCATGTCCACCTGCAGCAGCGCCAGATCCGTTTCCGGGTCCGTGCCCACCACCTCCGCCGGCGCCTCCCGGCCGTCCTGCAGGGACACCAGAATACCGTCCGCCTCGCGCACCACATGATGGCTGGTGAGTACATAGCCGTCGGCATCCGTGATGACGCCTGAACCCAGGCTGGACAGGGCCCGCTGGCGATGCGGTTCTTCCATGAAACGGTCGAAGAAGGGATTGCGCGGGCTTCGTTGTGAGCGCACCTGCTGCGTGGTATAGATGTTCACCACGGCCGGCGAGGCCTGATTGACCGCCTCGGCATAGCTTTCCCGGGGGCCGTTCAGCGAGCCGCCCGCGGAGCCATTGCCGCCATGCTCCAGCCACATCAGTACCAGGATCGCCATGACCAGACCGGCCAGTGCCGGGCCGGCGAGAAAGCGTAGTGACTGGGGCAATGAAGGGATTCGTACAGGCATGGGTCTTACCCGGCAAAAGCAGGCATTCTAACAGCTGGAGGCGCGGAAAGAATGGTCGACCGGGATACACTGTATCGGGCGCTGGAACAATCCCTGCACCCGGAAGCGTTTACCGATTATGCCCCCAACGGGCTCCAGGTAGAGGGCAAGCCCCGTATCCGGCGCCTGGTGTCGGGCGTGACCGCCTGTCAGGCCCTGGTGGATGCCGCCATCGTCGAGGAAGCGGACGCCATCCTCGTCCATCATGGCTACTTCTGGAAGGGCGAGGACCAGCGCATCCAGGGCATGAAAAAGCAGCGCCTGCAGAGCCTGCTGCGCCACGATATCAATCTTTTCGCCTATCACCTGCCGCTGGATGCCCATCCCGAGCTGGGCAACAATGTCCGGCTGGCGGCCGAACTGGGCGTGCGCGTGGAAGGCGGCATGGAACCGGACAATCCGCGCAGCCTGGGCAATATCGGACGGCTGGACACGCCCCTGCCGGCCCGGGAATTCGCCGAGCATGTAGAGGAAACACTGGGGCGTTCGGTGCTCCATGTGGGGGATCCGGATGACGAGATCGCCACCCTGGCCTGGTGTACGGGCGCGGCCCAGGGCTTTATCGACCGGGCCCGGGAGCTGGGCGTGGACGCCTACCTCAGCGGCGAAATCTCCGAACCCACCACCCATGCCGCGCGCGAGACCGGCCTGCATTATTTCGCCTGCGGCCACCACGCCACCGAACGCTACGGCGTCCAGGCGGTGGGCGAGTGGCTGGCGGACGAATACGGCATCGAGCATATCTATATCGATATTGATAACCCGGCGTAGGGGGCATGTCCTGCCCGTCCCGGTTATAGCCTCGTGAGCAATCGTTCTGGCTCCGGGGGCGGAAGGCGGTGGAGTTTGTCCGCGTTCACTGGCTATAATCCGCGCTTTCTCGACGTTGGAAGGAAGAGCGGCATGTCGCAACTGGTGAAACCGCACGGCAGTGACGAACTCAAGCCCCTGCTGCTGGAGGGCGAGGCCCGGGAACAGGCGCTCAAGGCCGCGGAAGGCCTGCCGCGCGTCAAGCTGGACTCGCGCGAACGGGGTGATCTGATCATGCTCGGCATCGGCGGCTTCACGCCTCTGGAAGGCTTCATGGGCAAGGCCGACTGGCAGGGTGTGTGCGACGGCATGAAACTCGCCAACGGTCTGTTCTGGCCCATTCCCATCACCCTGTCCACGGATCAGGCTACCGCCGACGGGCTGGACGTGGGCTCGGAAGTCGCCCTGGTGGATGAAAACTCCGGCGAGATCATGGGCTCCATGAAGCTGGAAGAGAAGTACAGTATCGACAAGGCCCACGAATGCCAGAAGGTCTTCCAGACCACGGATGAAGAGCATCCGGGCGTGAAAATGGTCATGAACCAGGGCGAGGTAAACCTGGCCGGGCCGGTGAAAGTCTTCTCCCAGGCGCATTTCCCCGAAACCTATCCGGGCATCTACATGACCCCGGCGGAAACCCGGGCCATGTTCGAAGAGCGCGGCTGGTCCACGGTGGTGGCCTTCCAGACCCGCAACCCCATGCACCGCTCCCATGAATACCTGGCCAAGATCGCCATCGAGATCTGCGACGGTGTGCTGGTGCATTCCCTGCTGGGCAACCTCAAGCCCGGTGACATTCCGGCGGAGGTGCGCCAGAAGGCGATTCGCACCCTGATCGAGAACTACTTCGCGCCCAACACGGTCGTGCAGGCGGGCTATCCGCTGGACATGCGCTATGCCGGCCCGCGCGAGGCGCTGC
>CAZHGU010000055.1:0-3044 GCA_964532105.1 uncultured Alcanivorax sp.
GTCCGCTTCCAGCCAGCGGGCGGTGACCACATTCACCGGCTGATAGGCGCAGTCCACGCCGTATTCGTTTTTCAACCGCGTGGCCACAACATCGAACTGCAGTGTACCCACCGCGCCCAGGATGACGTCATTGTTGCGCAGCGGATAAAACACCTGGGTGGCGCCCTCTTCCGCCAGCTGGCGCAGCCCCTTGTGCAGCTGCTTGCTCTTGAGCGGATCGCGCAGTTCCACGCGCTGGAACAGTTCGGGCGCGAAATGGGGAATGCCGGAATAGCGCAGATCCTCCCCTTCGGTGAAGGTATCGCCGATCTGGATGGTGCCGTGGTTGTGCAACCCGATAATGTCACCGGGGAAAGCCTCGTCCACATTGTCCCGCTCGCCGGCCAGGAAGGTAAGCGCGTCCGACAGGCGCACCGTCTTGTTCGTGCGGCACTGATGAATTTTCATGCCGCGCTGGTACTGGCCCGAACAGATGCGTAGAAAGGCAATGCGGTCCCGATGTTTCGGATCCATGTTCGCCTGGATCTTGAAGACAAAGCCGGTCAGTTTTTCTTCGGTCGGGTCCACGGCGCGCTCTTGCGCTTCGCGCGGCTGCGGACAGGGTGCCCACTGCACCAGGCCGTCGAGCATGTGATCCACGCCGAAGTTGCCCAGGGCCGTGCCGAACCACACGGGCGTCAGCTTGCCCTCGCGAAAGCGCTGCAGATCGAAGTCGTGACTCGCCCCCTGCACCAGTTCCAGGGTATCGCGCAGCTCCTGCGCATAATCGGCGCCCACGGCCTCGTCCAGTTCCGGATTGTTCAGCCCCTCGATGGCCTGCACTTGCTGAATGGTGTGGCCCTGACCGGAGTGGTACAGCACCGTGGTGTCGGTAAGCAGGTTGTAGACCCCCTTGAACTGCTTGCCCATGCCGATGGGCCAGGTAATGGGCGCGCATTCAATGCCCAGAACGTCTTCCACCTCGTCCATGACCTCGATGGGATCACGCACTTCCCGGTCGAGCTTGTTGATGAAGGTGAGAATGGGTGTCGAGCGCAGCCGGCATACATCCATGAGCTTGATGGTACGGTCCTCGACGCCCTTGGCGCCGTCGATGACCATGAGCGCCGAATCCACGGCCGTGAGCGTGCGATAGGTGTCCTCGGAGAAATCCGCGTGGCCGGGTGTGTCCAGCAGATTGACAATGGCGTCGCGGTAGGGGAACTGCATCACCGAGGTGGTCACCGAGATGCCTCGATCCTTCTCCATGGCCATCCAGTCCGAGGCCGCATGCTTGTCGGACTTGCGGCTTTTTACCGTGCCCGCCGTCTGCAGCTGGTTGCCGTAGAGCAACAGCTTCTCGGTAATGGTGGTCTTGCCCGCGTCCGGGTGCGAGATAATGGCGAAAGTGCGCCGCTTCTCGACTTCGTCTTGCAAACTCATGGATACTCCGCTGTTGAGAGCGCGGAGTATACAGCGCTCGGGGCCGTACGGGCCATGGCTTCAGGCACCGCTTACCCGGGCAGACGCCTCTTGTCCACCTTGCCGGTGGGGTTGCGCGGCAGCTCATCCACGAAAACAAACTCGCGCGGCATCTTGTGGCGCGCCAGCCGGGCGCGGATCCAGTCGCGCAGTTCGTCCTCGTCCACGCCGTCCGCCGCCACCCAGGCCTTGAGCCGCTGACCAAAGTCCTCGTCGGGCACCCCCAGCACAGCCGCGTCGCGCACCCGCTCGTGGTGGGTCAGACAATCCTCCACTTCCTGCGGATAGACATTCTCGCCGCCGGAGACAATCATATCGTCGTCGCGGCCCTCGATCCAGAGCCGGCCCTGTTCGTCCAGGCGCGCCAGATCCCCGGAGCGCATCAACCCGTCACGCATGTCCCGGGCCCGACCATCGGTGTAGCCGGCGAAGACCATGCCCGAGCCGATATAGAGACGTCCGGTGTGGCCCGCGGGCACGGGTTCACCCTGCTCATCCAGCAGCGCAATCCGGATGCCCTGAAGCGGTGAACCCACACAGCCGGGGGCCTCGTGCAGATCCAGCGGCGTGGCAATGGACACCAGGCCGGTTTCCGAAGCGCCGTAAATATTGAAGACCACCGGGCCGAATCCCCGGAGCAGCCGCTCGGCCAGCGCCGGCGGCAGGGGGGCGGCGGCCGAGACCAGCGCACGCAGGCGGTGCCGGACGGGTGCCTCGCCGGCATCGTCCAGCACACGCTGCCACATCACGGGTACGCCCACCGCATGTTCGGCTCCGGTTTCAGCCAGATCCTCGCGGGCCTGGCGCGCGTCAAAGCGCCGGCGAAGAATCACGGTGCCGGACAGCGCCGCGCCCAGTACCAGAAAGGCAAAACCGAAGCCGTGAAACAGCGGCGGCAGAACCAGCACCCGGGAACCGGTTTCCAGCGGCAGGCGCTCCAGCAGCGACGCCAGCGGCCCCAGCACGGACAACGGATCGGGCGTGGACCGGGGGGCGCCCTTGGGCGGACCCGTGGTGCCGGAGGTGAGCAGCGTGAACCGGGGTCGGCCCCGGGCACGTCCGGGCTCCGGAAAACCCGCCGCCATCAGCGAATCCAGACTTTCCTCGCCGGCCCGGGCAGCGGCATCCGCCACCACGGGCACACCGTCAAACCCGGCCTCGCGCAGCACGGGCAGAAATTCCTCGTCACAGACCAGCGCATCCACCCGGTGACGTTCCAGCACCTGGGCCAGCTGGGGAGCGGGGAAATCCGTGTTCAACAGCAGAATATTGGCCCCCAGACTGGCCGCGGCCCAGACGGTGGTAACAAAGCCCCGATGGTTGCGGCACAGCACCGCCACGCTGGCCTCGTGATCCAGCTGGTAGCGCCCGGCCAGTCCGGCGCGCAGGGCCAGCACCCGGCGGTTCAGCTCGCCCCAGCTCAGCTCCCCCTCGTCGTCGATCACGGCGGGACGTTCCGGCGCCCGGGCGGCGGCCCGGTGACACAGTACCGCCGCCGTGGCGCCGGTGCGGCGCAGATCGCTCGCGAAGCGCGCCGCCGCCCGGGGCGACAGCGGCCGCAGCAGCCCGGTCTCGCGCCGTCC
>CAZHGU010000055.1:3054-7746 GCA_964532105.1 uncultured Alcanivorax sp.
GCGGCAGCAGACGCAGGGAGGCCAGATCAGTGTTTCTCATCGGTATCCTCCCCGGCCGAGGCCGTCTCGCTTCGGGCCAGGCGCGCACTGCGCGTATCGTCGGTACGGGCGAACCAGAAGGACAGGATTCCGGCAATGGGCTTGCGCAGCAGCAGAACCGCCACCTCGGTGGGATAGAACCACCAAGGCGCAATCACGCGCTTGCGCTGGACAATGGCCCGGGCCACCAGGGCGGCCGCCTCATCGGCGGTCATGCCCGGCGCCATGCCCTCGCGCAGCTGGGGCGTGGGCGCGCTCATGCGGGTATAGACCAGCGGCAGATAGAGCGAACTGAACAGCACCCGGTCGTGCCGGGCTTCCAGCCCGATGCTGCGGAACAGGGTATCGAAGGCTTCCTTGGAGGCCTGATAGGCGCCCCAGCGCGCCGCCGGCGGAAAGCCCACGCCCACGGTGGAAATATTGATCACCTGCCCCGTCCGGCGTTGTCGCATGCCGGGCACCACGCCCAGCAGCAGCTTCACCGGCCCCAGATAATTGACGGCCATGGTGCGTTCATAGTCGCGGTAGCGCGATAGTTCGAAGGACCGGCGGATGGACTTGCCGGCATTGTTGACGAAGATATCAATGCCCCCCTCGTCCCGGTCGATTGCCGCCAGCAACTCGTCCACCTGCACCGTGTCGGTAAGATCGGCGGTGTAGTGCCGCGCCCAGCCCCCCTCGGCCCGGATGCCTTCGGCCACTTCGGCCAGGCGTTCCCCGGTGCGCGCCACGATCAATACTTTTGCACCGGCCCGGCCCAGCAGGCGTGCCGTGGCCTCGCCGATGCCGTAGGAGGCGCCGGTAATCAGCACGCGACGGCCACGCACGCGCCGGGCGAGCCGCTGCATACTGAAACGCGTGGACGGATGAGCCAGACCGTCCACCAGGGGATTCTTGATCAAGCGCTTGCGCCAGGATGAGGCCATCTTATTGCTCCCCGGTTGTGGGTGCCGCCTCGGCACTCAGGTCTTGCAATCCCGCCACCAGTACCCGCGCGGAAAAGGTCAGCATGTCGTCCAGCGCCAGACCATGGAGTTCATGGCGCACACCGCTGTACTGCTCGGCCAGTCCGTTGAGCGTGGCCCAGAGCAGTGGCGCCGCCCGCCGGCGAACCTCGGCGGGCATAGCCTCCAGACCGAAGCCCCGGGTGAGCCATTCGATACAACCCAGCAGCTTGAGCGTGACCTGCATCAGCCGCTCTACCAGCTCCGCCGGCCACTGCTCGCGTTCAACCATCATGGACCAGGCATCCAGACGCCGGCCGAAGGTGGCGTAGATATCCACATAGCGTCGCCCCATGGCCACCACCAGCTCCTCGGGCCGCGTCTGATCCCGCGCCGTCCATTCCACTTCCGCCAGGAAACGCTCCAGCCGCTCCACATAGAGAGTGGCCAGGAGCTCTTCCTTGTGCTGGAAGAGGGTGTAGACCGTGCCCGGACTGACCCCGGCGCGCTCGGCCACGCGGCGCATGCTGAACTCATCCGGACCCTGCTCGTCCAGCAGGGCCCGGGCCGCGGCGAGCACATTCCGACGCTTGCCGGTTCGATCCCCCCATTGGGTGGCGGTCATATCTGAACACCGTTCAATTTGAACATTGTTCAAAATAGAGCCCTGAAGGCGAATCGTGATTGGCTATGGAGCCGTTTCTATTTGTCTTTATAGTCAACCAGCAAGTGGCCCGTCGGGCATTTCCCAAAGATGGCGGATTCAGGCATGGTTGGGCTGTTCTCAACACTGCGGCGGGATCGGGCCCTTCCATGGAGCTGAATTTCCGACACACCATTGATGTGCCCCGGGCCGAAGCCTGGCGCATCTTCCATACCCATATCGACCGCATGGCCCCGCACCTGCCCGATGTGGACCGGATCCATGTCCGGCGGGAACAGCAATGGGCAGGGTATCTGGAACACGAAGTGGCCTGGGCCATTAACCAGTCCGTGGTACCGGTTTCGGCGCGCCCCTTTATCGGCCGGCTGGTGGAAGAACTGCTGTCAACGCTAAGCTGGCACCATGATCACAACCGGGTAGATTTCCGGTTCTACAATGACCGGTTGCCGGAGCTCTTCGACTGCCAGGGGCAGGCACAGCTCAATGAGCATGTGCAGGGCACCGATATCCATATTACCGCGGAACTGGATATCCAGCCCCACCATCTGCCGGGTGTGCCGCGGTGGCTGGGCCAGAGCGTGCGACCCTCGGTCAAGCGCGTGGTGGAACAGACCCTGGGCCGAATTCTGGACGCCCTGCCGGGAGCCGTGGCCCGGGTCAGTCATGATGAAGCGGAGCAGCGGACGGGGTAGTATTCCCGCCTACTTGTGATCCGCTACCAGCTGCTTGCTCATCAGCACCGCGTCTTCCCGTCCCCCATCCCGGGTACGGTAGTAGCGTTCCCGGAAGCCGCTGATGCGAAAGCCCAGTTTTTCATAGAGCCGGCGCGCCGGGGTGTTGCTCTCGCGCACTTCCAGAAAGAGCAGGCTCATGCCCTGCTGAACCAATTCCTCCTGCAGCCCGATCAGCACCTCACGGGCAATGCCCCGCCCGCGCCAGGAGCCGTCCAGCACGATATTGAGCAGATGAGCCTCGTCCAGTACACGCGAGACGATCACGAAGCCCACGGGTTCGCGTTCGCGCAGGATCATGCGGCAGTCATACCCCACGTCCAGGCAATCCCGGAAAATCCGGCCCGACCAGGGGGCATCCTGACCCTCCCGCTCGATGGCTTCCACCAGGGCCAGATCCTCCACGGCCATGGGCCGGGTCTGTATGACGGGTACGGGATCAGAGGGTAAAACCATGACGGACCATTGCCTGCCAAGTGGCCCGTTTGCGGGCCACTGGTTCCTCCAGCATTTCCCGCAGACTGGACGCCGCCAGACAGTCCAGATCCCGCCACCGGAAGGACTGAAAGCGGGACTGGCCCAGCAGGGTTTGAACCAGCTCCGTATCCAGCAACCAGAGTACGCGCGGCTGCCGGGCGTCACTGCACAACCGACCCGTGAAGGCCTCCAGCGACGCCCGGGCCTGTTCGGCTTCATTGTCTGCCCCCGGCAGGGGCCAGGCAAAGGTGCGCGGTTGTGCGTCCGGGGCGTTGAAATAGCGCAGAAGTGCGGCCAGCAGCGCCTGTTCCTCGCGGCCGGGCTCGGGCGCGGACGGATCGGATTGCTGCACCATCAGCAAGAGCGCGGGCGTGGCCAGCGCATGGAGGGTAAAACGCAACCCGGTATCCGGACCAGTCGTCGGCGCGGCCTGCGGTTGCGCAGCCGGTTCCGGTGCCGCCTCGGGGACGGGGTCCGGCGCCGAGGCTTCGCGTTCCGTAACCGGCGCGGGTTCGGGTTCCGGTACGGGAGCCGGTTCCAGACGTGCGGACTCGACCGCGCCCGGCAGCGGCGCGCGTGCCACCCAGGGCGTCAGGCCCAGCGCCTGCAGACAGGCCTGGCGTCGTGTTTCCCGCATAGCCGACATCCGCTTGATCGGAACTTCAGGAGTTTCCCTGTTCAATGGTAGCACGCCCGCACAGGCGCCGTTTCGCCAGCGCACCGGCGGCCAGCACCAGACCGATAAGAGCGCCATACAGATGCGCATTCACATAAACACTGCCGTCAATGAAGGATTGCAGGTATTCGGTGTCATAGTCCGGACGCTGCTCCCAGAAAAGCCGGCCGGCCACTACAACCAGCACCAGACTATGCAGCACCGGATTTCCCCGCCAGCCGAGCACCAGCAGCAGTACCAGCAAACCGTGCAGCAATCCGGACAGCCCCACATAGCGTGTCAGCTCCGCATCCAGGCCCAGAAACGCCAGCCCCACCACGGGCGCGGATACGCCCAGCCAGAGCCACAGCAGACGCCGGGTCAGAAGATCCGTGAAGAAGAACCAGCACAGCAGCAAACCGGTCAGGTTCATGACCATGTGCCAGGCATTGAGGTGAACCAGATGGGCCGTCACCAGCCGCCAGATCTGTCCGTCCAGCACGGCGGAACGCTGGTAATTGAGCCAGGGATTCACCCATTCATGGGCAAGACCCAGTACAGCCAGCACTGCGGCCAGGGTCAGAACATGCCGGCGCAGAAGCGGATCAGCGGTGTGCAAGGGGCCTCCCATCAGCTTCGGACGCGCCCTCCTTGATCCTTTCCTTCACCAGAAGAGGCTGTCACGAAAGGTTGATATGCCTGTAGGAGCGGCATCCCTGCCGCGACCAACGCACGCCGGGCGAGTCGCGGCAAGGATGCCGTTTATGCCCTTCAGGGTGCTCCCACAAGGGAATCCCCTTTTTACGATAGCCTCTGACAAGGAGGGGATTCAGAGGAGATCCATTTCAGAGCCTCGCGGCATCATAGTCCGCCCCAAACACAAAGGCCACCCTGCGGGTGGCCTTGTGCACGCATTTCAAATCCGGATTCCGGGCACAACCAATTCCGTCCGGGGAAGACCCCCAAGAGCCTCGGGCTCCTCTTCTACTTTTGCGTGGCCTTGTGCGTGACCTTTTCCTTGATCCGGGCCGACTTGCCCGAACGCTCGCGCAGATAGTAGAGCTTGGCCTGGCGCACATCGCCGCGGCGGTCCACCCGGATGCTGTCGATCAGCGGGCTGTGCAGCTGGAATACCCGCTCGATGGCGATGCCGTGGGTGGTCTTGCGCACGGTGAAGTTGGA
>CAZHGU010000056.1:0-7689 GCA_964532105.1 uncultured Alcanivorax sp.
CATTGTCATGCATGATGGCCTCGCCCGCGATACAGATCCATTCGGAGACTGGATAGGCCGACAGGGCCAGGGTTATATCCGCATTGATACTGCCCGTATTGTTGCCCAGATTCAGCTGGCCGGCACCGTTGCCCATATCGGCCAGCAGCGCCGCGCGCATGAACGGCGTCACGGGCTCATCCGCCACAATGGTCACCGGAATCCGGACCCAGGAGGTGCAGCGTCCGCGCTCATCCCAGGGGGTGATCTCGCGCAACAGAACATGGGAATGCAGTCCGGGCGGCAGATCCAGCCCCTTGGCATCCAGCATGGCCTGGACACTGGAATCGGCCAGCCCTTCGGGTCCCGGCGGCGGTGCCGCCGGCCGGGGGGCATAATCCGGCAGGGTCACGGTCGGGCCCCGCTGCGCCAGCGCCCGGGCCTGGCAGACCAGGCGCTCGCCGGCCCACAGATTCACATTCAGGATCTTGAGCCGACCACCGTCGCGAACCAGTTCGCATTCGGTATGCAGCGGCATGCGCGGCACAGGTCGCAACAGATCCAGCGTCAGACGCTGCACCATGAAACCGTCCCGGTTATCCAGCCATTGCTGCACCACCCGTCCCAGCAACCCGGATACCGAGCCGCCATGCAGGACTTCCGGATGCCAGGGACTGCCGGCCGCCTCCGTGGGCAGGAACGCCTCGCCCCGGCGCTCGAACAGGGCTACCGTCATCTGCTGCTCCCTCCGCGAAAAGGCGGTGATTATACCGAGGTGACTCCCTCAGAAAAGCGGACCTTTCGCGTCGCCCCCGGGCCGGCCACAATAAGCGGACATTTCAGGAGGGCTCTGCCATGAGTGAATCGGACAATTACCTGCTACGGCTGTACCGGAAAACCACGCGCCTGCCCGGCGGCAAGTACCTTTTCTCGCGGATTTTCGCCCGCCAGGCACCTTACTTCGGCACCATCCGCCCGCTCATTCACGAACTACGCCCGGACTTCTGCGAGGTACGCTTCAGCAAGCGCCGGGCGGTGGAAAATCATATCGGCACCGTTCATGTGATCGCCATCTGCAACGCGCTGGAAGCAGCCATGGGTGCCATGGCCGAAGCCTCCGTGCCCAAACAGATGCGCTGGATTCCGAAGGGCATGGAAGTCACCTATCCGGCCAAGGCGGACACCGATATCCGCGCCACCGCCGAAGTGGAAGCCGGCGCCTGGGACAACGGCCCCGCGGTACCCGTAACTGTCAGAGCCATGCGCGACGACGATACCGTGGTGGTCGAAGGTGTCATCCATTTATGGGTCACGGAAAAACCTTCTTCCTGACACCAGAGCCTCGGTCTAATGCGTTCATCCCCCTTGAAACCCGCAACTTCAACCCTATGTTTCGGAACAGCCAGGGTAATCGAGGAACAGGAAGGAGGTGATAAACCATGGCATTGCGCAATATGACACCCTTTGTGTGGTTCCGGAATCAGGAAGGGCGCAATCCGACACCGGCGCAACAGTCCGGCAGTGTCGATTCGCTCGCGGATCTGCACAATCAGATCAACAGCCTCTTCAATGACGCCTTTAGCGGCGGCGGCTTTCCCGAATTATTCGGTGCGGGCGCTGAAGGCGGCTTGTTCAAGCCCAATCTGGATATTCGGGAAAGCGACAAGGAATACACCGTTACGCTGGAGATGCCCGGTGTGAACAAGGATGATGTGGACGTGGAAGTCCGTGGCGACGCGCTTATCGTGCGCGGCGAGAAGAAAAACGAGGAAACCCACGAAGAAGGCCAGTATCAATACACCGAGCGCAGCTATGGCAGCTTCCAGCGTGCATTGACGCTGCCGGAAGACGCCGACAGCGAAAACATCAAGGCGAACTTCGACAACGGCGTACTGAAGATCTCCCTGCCGCGTCAGGAAATCGGCGGTGGCGAACGCAAGAAGGTGGAAGTCAAGTAAGTTTCCGTCATCCCGCCGGAACGAGCCCGCCCCCGAAGCGGGCTTTTTGTTTCCATCCCGCCATTGCATTACTGGACATACATTCCGGGGTCAAGCAGCATAAATCCGGGAGGGGGTGTTATGTTACTGGTGCCCATCGAGGATCGGGGCAGCTGGCGCCGACCGCCGGTGCTGATTGTCCTGTTGCTGCTGATCAACCTGGTTGTCCATATCCACACCCAGATGAGCTTGCGCAGCGCGGATACCCGTCTGGATCATTTTCTGGATCCTGAACAGCTGGAATTACTGGTCGAGCGGGAGTGGCCGCTGTTTCTCGAGTGGATCGAGGAAGACCGGCCCCGGCTGTGGTTGGAGGTCCACGAAACCGAAGCTGACCAGCGCCGGGACGTTCTGCGGCAACGAGCCTGGGAGCGCGCGGATTTCACCCGCCATGTCCGCGATCACTGGGAACAGGAATCACCGTCGCAACAGTGGCGCCGCGCGCGGGAACAGCTGGAACACTGGCGGGCCCGGCAGCCCTTTGTTGCCCATGGCCTGATTCCGGCCGATATGGATGCGCCGTCCTGGCTTATGCATATGTTCATGCATGGCGGCTGGGCGCATCTGTTCGGCAACATGCTCTTTCTGCTGCTTTTCGGCGTCCCCATGGAACGCCACTGGGGCGCGCGCCGGCTTCTGCCCCTTTATCTGATCAGCGGACTGGGCGCGGCCGCTCTCTTCGTACTGTTCAATCCGGACAGTGATATCCCCCTGGTGGGCGCATCCGGTGCCATTGCCGGGCTCATGGGGATCTATTGCGCGAGCTATGGTCTGCGGCGCATCGAGTTCTTCTATACCCTGGGCTTTTTCTTCGGTTCCTTCCGTGCACCGGCCTTCGCCGTCTTTCCGCTGTGGATTGCGAAGGAACTCATCCAGAGCATGGTCAGCACGGCCCCGGTGGCCTATATGGCCCATGTGGGAGGTTTGCTGGCCGGCGCCGGTGTCGCGCTGCTGGCACAACGCTACTGGCCGCCACCGGAACGGCACGACCCGCCCGACGCCATACCCGCCAATGCGCGCCAGGCACACCGTGCCGACGATGTGCCCGCCACCATTGAACGTCAGGCCCGGGAACTGAATTTTGATCAGGCGCTGGAGATGGCCCGCCGCCGACTCGACGAGCATGCCGACTGGCCGACCCTGTGGCACTACAGCCTGGATCTCGCCCCTCGTGGGGATCACGCCCAACAACAGGCCCTGTTACAGCTTGCCGTGCGCAAGCATCATGCGGGCGAAGTCGATGATCGCGTTCTGGCCGATTTCTGGCGCAAGGCACGCCACTGGGATCCGCAAGGCCGGCGACTCTCTCCGGCAGCTCAACTGGTGCTCGCCGAGGCCCTGGCCCGGCAGGGGGAGACGGAACAAAGCCGTGCCCTGGTCAAGGCACTGGACGAAGCAGGCTGGTCCCATGCGCGACTGGACCGGCTCCGTCGCCGGCTGGACGACGACTCCACACCCGGCTGACCCGCGCTCGACTCCGTCAGGCCGGCCCGGCGAGCAGCCGGCGCAGATAATGTGCGTCCTCGGTGTTCAGCGCTTCGGGCCGATGTTGCTGGAGAAAACCGAGGATGCGCTTGACGTGATCCCGGCTGTCAAAGCCTTCGATATAGATCCGCGCAAGCAGCAGATAGGCCTCGTCGAGCTGCTCGAAGTCAGGATATTCCCGGTGCAGATTGACCAGAAGACGCCGGGCATCGCGGAATTGTTGCTGCTGATGAAAGACCCGCGCTATGGCCAGCGCCGCCGACGGATCGTCCAGCCGGAAGTCCGGATCCGCCTGCCAGATATCCTTGAGCACGGAAGTCGCATTACCGGGATTGCCCGCGGCCACGAGGATACGGCAGTACTCGCGTCCGTGCGCCGCCAGCTTCTTCGTATCCTTGAGACTCCTGAGCAAGCGGTGTTTCTGTTCGTGCAGTCTCATGTCGTTCGAGCGGGCGCTCAAAGCACGATTGACCGCGTCCACTGCATCCTTGAGACGCCCATGGTGGGCATAAACCTGGCTTAACCCTAGTGCGGCCTTGCGCTGATATTGATCCGGCGGCAAGGAGCGTCCCCGCTGCTGTTGCCCCGCCAGTCCCAGCTCATCCGCGTACTGGTACAGCAGGTACCCCATCAACGCATAGGCGACCAGTAGCGAATAACACGACAGCACTTCCACCAGGAAAACCGGAAAGAGCCCCATGGTATTGCCATCGAACATCATCACCACCAGGTCCGGGGCTGTCGTGATCGCGCTCAACGCGAACCACAAGAGCAGGTACGGCCACCCCACGGCACTGATCACCCGCCACTGCATTACGGGGTTGATTGCACTGGCCAGCGACTGACTCAAAGCCAGAATCATGATCGCCGCCGGCATTACCAGAAGGGCCAGAAAGAACAGCAGGCCCGCGAGCACCGGCGATGTCACGCTCGCCAGCACCGGTAAAGCAAAAATCATGAACACCAGCACAATCTGTTTAAAGCTCAGCACCCGATTGTCGCGATAGGCCTGACCCAGCCTGGGCGGCTCCCACTCGCCCTGCGCCATGCGCACGGTAATTTCGAGACCATAGCTGATCAGAACCAGATAGCCGGTCACCAGCAGAAACAGCGTAAGAAGGCTGCTGACCCCGACCAGCAACAAAACGCTTGCAAGCACGGCCACGCCCAGAGGCCCGGGTTTGAGACCATAGCGCAGCAATTCCGGACCCTGACGCCAGAACGGCTCGCCTTCAACACCACCACCGAGGTAATCCAGACTCTTGCTGCAGAGCGGACAGCGCGGTTCGCTGCGGGAGAAATTCTCCTCGCCACCCGGGATGCATTCACTGCAGTAGGTAATGCGGCATTCCGGGCAACGCCACAGTGCTGTTCGTTCCCGGTGCAAATGGCATTCGTGCAGCATCCGTTCTCTTCTCTGTTGTCCGTTCATCTTCGCGGAGGGTTGGAGCCGGCTATCAGACGATCCCCGACCCCGGAGGCTCCGCGACTATCTTCCCGTCCCGCGCTACCTCTGTAAACTAGCAGGCTTCCGATCAGCAGCCCAGGCGGCCACGGCACGGGCGGCATCGTCGAGATTCTGTTCGTGTGTATAGCCGCTTTTCTTGCGCGGTTTGAGATCATGATCGCCGTCGGGCAACCAATGCAGTTGCACGCTTGCCGGCAGATCATAGCCGGCCACTTCCTCGCGGCTGCCCAGCGGATCCCGTTCGCCCTGGCAGATGAGCATGGGCGCGCGCAGATCCGGCAAATGGTCCAGGCGCGTGCGCTCGGGTTTGCCCGGCGGGTGGAAGGGATAACCCAGGCAGATCACGCCCGCCACACTCATCTCGGTGGCCAGCATGGACGCCATGCGCCCGCCCAGGGATTTCCCGCCGATCAATACGTTTTCCGGATCATCCAGCGCCTCGAGCTGCTCGCGGAAGCTCTGCAACAGCACCGGTGCACGGTCCGGTGGTGACTTCCTGCCCGTCTCCCGCCGCCGGGCCATATAGGGAAATTCAAAACGCATCACCGCCAGCCCCCGGTCACAAAGACGCGCGGCCATATCCGCCATGAAATCACTGTCCATGGGCGCACCGGCGCCATGGGCCAGCACCAGGGTGGCGTGAGCTTTTTTCGGTTGATTCCAGAGCACTGCCATTCCTTCCCCCCGTCCCGTCAGACCAGCGGCAACTGTACGCCACTACCCGGCACCGCAAACAGATCCGTGCGCAGCTCCGAATCCCGTTGTGTGTCCAGCTCCGCCTTGCGCGCCGCCACCTCGAAACGCCGGGCGATGAGCTCCGCCCACTGGCCCTGCCCCCGCTGGCGTTCATGAAAGCGGCTGCGGTAATCCCGTCCGCCGTGCAGCGACTGGACCACCTGCATGACACGCTCGGCCCGGTCCGGATAATGCTCGTTCAGCCATTCACGCCACAGCGGGCCCACCTCGTGAGGCAGCCGCAGGACCACATAGCCGGCGGCCCGGGCACCGGCTTCGGCGCTTTGTTCCACAATGGCCTCCAGTTCGTGATCATTGATAAAGGGAATCACGGGCGCGGCCAGCAGGGTCACGGGCACGCCTTCGGCGGCGAGCCGCCGGATGGTTTCCAGACGGCGGCCACCGGCGCTGGCGCGCGGCTCCAGTTGAGCCTTGATCCGGTTGTCCAGGGTAGTCACGGACACCGCCACCGAGGCCAGGCCCTGACGCGCCATGGGACCGAGGATATCCAGATCCCGCAGGATCAATGAACTCTTGGTGATAATGCTCACCGGATGGCCGAAGCGGGCGAGCACCTGCAGCAGACGCCGGGTGAGCTGCTGCTCGCGTTCGGCCGGCTGGTAGGGATCCGTGGCCGTGCCCAGGGCAATGGGGGCGCATTCATAGCCGGGCCGGGAAAGCTCGCGTTCCAGGACTTCTTCCGCGCCCTGTTTGAAGAAGATGCGGCTCTCGAAATCCGCTCCGGGCGAGAGTTCCAGATAGCTGTGGGTGGGCCGGGCGAAACAGTAGACACAGCCGTGTTCGCAGCCACGATAGGGATTGATGCTGCGGGTAAACGGCACGTCCGGGGACTGATTGTGCGTGATCAGGCTGCGGCAGGGCTGACCGGCCAGTTCGGTGTCCGGCGCCGGCCCGGGTTCATCGAATTCGCTGTGTGTGGCGGCAAACCGGCCCGCGGGATTGCTCCGAATGCCTCGTCCATGCCCGGATTCGCTTTTCATGGGAGCACCTGATAACTGTACTTTTGTACAGTTTAACCCCCATGACCAACTGCGCCAATCATCGTTGCGGCGGCCGGGGAAGGAAACTCAGGCCTGTGCGGGCTGGACCAGCACCCAGGGCTTGACCACCAGGGCCCACATGTCCGCATCGCGCTCGACCCAGTCGCGGGCCTGTTCAGCGGTCACTTCCCCCACCTGTCCCTGTTCCATCCAGGCCTGCACCTGCGCCGAGTCATCATCGACAAAGGTGCGCGCCACCCGGATCAGATCCAGTCCGGGCGCGACATAGATGGTCTGTCCCTTCGCAAAAAAGGGTTGCAGTTCCTGCCAGCTGATCTGTCCGGTTTCGAGATTGAGCTGTGCCTCCAGCTCCTCGGCGCTCGCCATGGAAAGCCTCCCGTGAAACGGGCCTATTGTACAGAACCGGAAGGAGTCGGGGCAGGCACGGGGCATGAGGCGCAGAGAGCGAAAGCATAAAGAAAGGCCCGGCCCTTCCCGGGCCGGGCCTTGATCTGATTGGCCCGCTCCCTGCGAGCCTGCCTACCTGCAAGGGGCCTCTTCCGTGACGCCGCGCCTCCATGCGTAAAGCCAGTCTAGGCAGAGCCGGGAAGCTCGTCCCTAAGAAATAACGTCTTTCAGGGTAAGCAATTTCTTACATAGGTCGAATTGTGACAGTATTCACAAATAATAACGTAAAAAGAATGTGCATCCCGGGTCCGGGTTCGTTGCAATAATCCTGTCGCAGAACCGGTAACCCGACCGGGCACCCTTATCCAAGCCAGGGGAGTTACCCGCATGGCCCTGAGTCGTACCGAATACCGCAACCTGGATGCCACGGGTCTGGCCGAACTCATTCGCAATGGCGAACTCTCGCCCCGCGAAGCCCTGGATGCCGCCCTGACGGAAATCGAGGAACAGAACCCGAAGCTGAATACCCTCACCTGGCAGGATACCGAACAAGCCCGGCGCCGGGCGGAGGTCATGCCCATGGACCGGCCTTTCGCCGGTGTCCCCCTGCTGCTCA
>CAZHGU010000057.1:0-7689 GCA_964532105.1 uncultured Alcanivorax sp.
CCGAAGCCATCAGCCGGCTGGATCTGATCAGCCGCGAGGAATTCGACGCCCAGCAGCGCGTGCTCACCCGGACCCGGGAGCGCCTGGAAGCGCTGGAACAGGAAGTGGCGGAACTGGAACGCCGGCTCGACGAGGAATGAAGCGGTTCCTGGCTGTGCTGGTGCTGCTCGCCGGCCCGGCGGGCGCCGCCGACGTCGCCGAGCTGAGGCCCTGGCTGGATTCACTGAGCCGCGCGGACCTGCGCGCCCAGGTGGCGGAACTGCCTTCCCCCTCGGCCACCGATGACCAGGGCCGCACCCTCTTGCATCACGCCGTCTGCGAAGCCCCGGACCGGGTGCCGCTGCTGCTGGAACTGGGCGTGAATCCGCAAATCACCGATAACAACGGGGCTTCGCCCCTGCACCGTTTTTTCCGCTGCGGCCATCCGCCCGATAAGGCCGACCTGAGCCGGGTCGCCCACCAACTGCTGGACGCGGGCGCGCTGTTCAACGAACGCGACCAGGCCCATCGTACCCCCGTTCATGCCGCCATTGCCGGCATGCCGGAGCAAGGCGGCGCCGTGGATATCTACCGCGACGCGGCGGCACTCATGCTTGCGCGTGGCGCCGAGCCGGGGGCCTGGGACCGGGACGGCATCACGCCCCTCCATCTGGCCGCGCAAAAATCCAGCGCGGCCCTGGTGGACTGGCTGCTCCAACTGGGCGCGTCCGTGAACAAGGAAGACGATGAGGGCCGAACGCCGCTGTGGTATGCGGCCGCCGGACGCCACAACCTGGACGTTTTCGAGGAGCTGCTGCAGCACAATGCGGACCCGGCGCTGGCGCCGGAGGCGGGCCCTTCCGCCATTCGTCGCGCCGCCGAAGACCAGGCCTGGCAGAAGGTGCATCTGCTGCGCGAACTCCAGCCGGAGGCGGAACTGCCGGAAGAAGCCGCCAGCCGCACCCTGTCGCGGGCGCTGTGGGAGGACGCCCCCCTGCCCGTGGCGCGGGGGCTGACCGAAGCGGGCGCCGCGCCCGGCAAACTGCATCAATACGGCGGCGGCGATCTGGCCTGGCGGCTGGCCGAGCAGGGCCGGCCCGGAAAGCTGGACTGGCTGCTGGATCAGGGCTTCGAACTGAACCGGTTGCCGGACAGCGGTTATCCGCCCCTGTTTTTCGCCTCCACCGAGGCCACCCGCATGCTGCTCGAGCGCGGCGCCGACCCGGCGCTGGCCTCCGCCGAAGACGGCACCCCCGTGGTTTCCTTTATCGAGGCCCCGGAACGCTTTCAGAGTCCCGAGCCTCATTTCACGCGCGAGAAGGTGAATCGATTGCTGGATGCCGGCTATCCGGTCAATCACCGGGACCGGCAGAACAAGACGGCACTGGAACGGGCCGTGGCGGGCAACCGGCTCTGGCTGGTGGAGCGCCTGCTGGAAGCGGGCGCGGACCCGACCCTGACCAGCGGCGACCGGGCCTCGGTCATCCCGCTGGCGCTGGACACGGGCCGGCTGCCGCTGATCCGGACCCTGATCCGGGCCGTGCCGAATTTCCGCGAACGTCACGCCGACCTGTTGCTGAACTATATCAAGGACGGCGGCCGGGACCGGGCGGTGGCGGAACTCCTGTTACTCCGGGGACTGGATCCGAACCGGGCCGATGCCGAAGGCAATACGGCGCTGCACCGGGCCGCGCGCCAACAGGCCTGGAAGCTGACCCGGCTGCTGCTGGATAACGGCGCCGATCCGTCCCGGGTCAATGCCAGCGGCTGCAGCCTGCACTGCTATCAGTGGCGCATGCCCGAGTCCCTGCGGCAACGACTGAGCACGGATGAAGGTGACGGGAACCAGCTGTGGAAACCGAACCTGACCGAGCGGCCGGCGGCCTTTTTCGCCCTGGCGTTTTCCCCGGCGCTGGCCCTCTATCTGGTCGTGGTGGGCTGGCGGCTGTATCGGCACCAGTCCCTGCTGCGGCCCACGCTTGATCTGGCGATTACGCTGCCCCTGGCGCTGATCCTCGCCACTACCTTCTTCTATGACTGCAGCCCCTGTGTGCTGCCCGTTCCCTGGCAGCTCCCGACTACTGCCCTGGCAACCCTGCTGGCGCTTGCGGCCCTGTTGTTCCGACCGCGGCGAACCAACGGTGGCGAGAACGCACAACAAGAATATTGATTTTCGGACACGGCAGGTAAGCGCTGGCTGACAGTCCTGTCCGTCAGGGTCACTACACTGGGCTACCGCGAACGCGGAGTGCGGAGCCCGGATTCATGAGCGTGCCCATTCTTCTCTCCCGCGCCCAGGTGGGTGTGGAAGCGCCCGTGGTACGAGTGGAAACCCATCTGGCACCCGGACTACCTGCTTTCAACGTTGTGGGCCTCCCCGAAGCAGCAGTGCGCGAAAGCCGCGATCGGGTGCGCTCGGCCATCGTCAACGCCGGCTTTCAGTTTCCCCAGCAGCGCATCACCGTCAACCTCGCCCCGGCGGATCTGCCCAAGCACGGCGGCCGCTTCGACCTGCCCATTGCGCTGGGCATTCTGATCGCCACCGGACAGCTGGGCTCCATCCGCGATGTCGACGACCTGGAATTCGTGGGTGAGCTGGCGCTGTCCGGACGCCTTCATGCCGTGGCCGGAGTCCTGCCCGCCGCCCTGGCCGCGCGCCATGCCGAACACCGGCTCATTCTCCCGGGTGAAAACGCCGAGGAAGCCAGCCTGGCCGGCGGCGAAGTGCTCACCGGCCGGGGGCTGATGGATATCTGCACCTTCCTGCGCGGTGAACGGCAGCTGGAACTGGTGGAGCCGGCCCGGCCGGTGCAACGGGCGCCGGACGGGCCCTGTCTGTCCGAGGTGCGTGGGCAGATCCAGGCACGCCGGGCCCTGGAAATCGCCGCCGCCGGGGAACATTCCCTGCTCATGTGCGGCCCGCCCGGCAGCGGCAAGAGCCTCCTCGCCAAACGCCTGCCGGGTCTGCTACCCGGGCTGGACGAGGACCGCGCCCTGGAAGCGGCGGTAGTACATTCACTGCATCGGCCCCGCTCCGTGGAGCAGTTTTATCAGCCGCCATTGCGTTCGCCGCACCACACGGCTTCGCCCGTGGCTCTGGTCGGAGGCGGCCAGAACCCGCGGCCGGGAGAAATCTCGTTGGCGCATCAGGGCGTGCTCTTTCTGGACGAACTGCCGGAATTCGATCGGCGCGTACTGGAAGTGCTGCGCGAGCCACTGGAAAACGGCGAGGTGAGCATTGCCCGGGCGTCGCAACAGACCACCTTCCCCGCGCGCTTTCAGCTGATCGCCGCCATGAACCCCTGCCCCTGTGGTTATCTCGGCGACCCGGTGAAAAGCTGCGGTTATGTCTGCGACAAGGCGAAGCGCTACCAGAAAAAGATTTCCGGACCACTGCTGGACCGTATCGATATTCATGTGGATGTACAGGCCGTGCCACCGGAAGAACTGCTCAATCGCCAGGCGGGTGAACCCAGTGCCCGGGTGCGCGAACGCGTGATCGCCACCCGTCGACGTCAGTACGAGCGTCAGCAAAAAACGAATGCGGAACTCGCGCCCAAAGAGCTGGAAAACATCACGGAAGCGCATCAGGCCTGGCTGAGCCAGGCCATGGAAAAGATCGGTCTTTCAGCGCGTGCATTGCACCGTTGTCTGCGCATTGCCCGAACCATTGCCGACCTGGAAAACGAAGACGAGGTATTACGCAAACATTTGCAGGAAGCTCTCGGATTCCGACCACAACTTCACGAAATGAATTAATAGTCACTCGAAAACTTTGAAAAGAACCTGATCCACCAATACAGTCATGCACTTTCATCGGACCTCAAAAAGGAGTTTGTATGTACGTTCGTACGATAACCTTATCACTATTGGCGATTTGCTCTATTGCACTGACTGCGTGTGGAGGAAGCAGCAGCAGTTCATCCAGCACCACGAAAACAGAAGAAGTTGAAAGCACCATATCGGAAGTTTTGACCATAACCCCTTCCCTGGGAACCATTAGTGACGCACCCGATGCAGCCACGAAAACCACAGTCGTTGTCTATGACGAACATGGGCCTTCCGGGGGCAACGTTCTGGGCGAGTCAGAACTGACAAGCGATGGCACCGCCAGTGTCCAGGTCACCTATAATGATCTGAAGCCAGCGGTAATCGAGGTCACGGCGGGCTCGAATACCGAGTACTACGACGAGGCTTCCGGTACCCTGGAGACCCTTCCACAAGGGTACAAGCTTCATGCGTTGACCACGGATCCGGATAACACGGCTGTAACACCGCTGACGGAAATGGGCTATCAGCTGGCACTCGAGAATGAGCTGTTCCCCTTGAGCGCTTCCGCGGTGGAGCAAGTGAACGCCGCCATAAGCGGGCTCTTCGCCGCGGATGCCATAGGCCCGGACGTTGCACCCGCCTTGTTCGATCAGACACCTGCCACTGACAGCCTGGACGCAAACGCAGACAATCTCCAGGCCGCCATGCTGGTCGGACGAACCCCGGCCCGCCTATACCGTACTGGAGGCGCTGAAAAAGGATAGTCCCAGTGGCTGGATCAATGGCTCGGCCGCCGACGACAACCTGATTACAACGCCCTATCCGGCAGAGGGCGATCCGTCCAGTTTCGCCAACGAGTGGCGTACCGCCCTCGAAGACTATGTTGCTACTTATGGCACCAACGAGCTTGAGGAACGAGCCTTTCTTCTCCCGTTAGCCAAGAACAGATTCCTGCGTTTGAGCGGACTTTCGGGCGAGAAAAAGCTCAAGGAAGCAGCAGATGATTTCACCGGCACGGTCCGATTCTCGGATGACAATGGCAGCGAATGGAGCACCTTCCCCGAAGGACAACAGTTTTCCGCCAGAGTGAAGACCGACGGCAGCATTACCGTGCACTCCGGCGATATCACCACGGAAGGCACCTCCCCCGTTTCCGGCTGGTCGACCAATGTGGACGACGCGGAAGTGGTTGACTACACGAATGACCCCACCGGAAAAGTGATCCGGGTGGAAGTGCCCACCAGCAACCCGGACCTGGAACGCTATTTCCTGATGGTCAACTACTGGAGTGATCTGGATATTTTCTATCTCGTGGAGGACGACCTGACCACCCAGGGCCGGGATCGTATTGCCCACGTCATCCATCGTATTCACGGCCCCTGGCAGACCTTCTTTGACGATCTGGATACCCTGGCGCAAGACGGCCTTGCACTGACCCAGGTGGTGGATGACTCCGACGGCAGTCGCGAATGTAAGCAGTACGCGCTTGGATCAAGCGATAGTAGTTACCCCTATGGGCTGGGTGTAATCTACAGTGAAAGCAGCCAGGACATTTATTCCATTCAGCCGCAACAGGTGCGGTTCGCCCGGAATGGAGACAGGCGGGAAATGCTGTTCGCGCAGGATGCGCTTATCCGGCATGATACGGCCAGCGACCGTGTGGATGTGGTGAATTTTGATTCCCTGCAATCCGGGTCGGTCAAAACCTGGGCCACCAATGATCCGGAGGTAATCTCGACCTATTGCGATCCCTGAGCCCCATCAGGACCGGACCGGACCGGGCCGAAGCCGGCCCGGTCCCGATCATACGCCCCAGCGGAAAAAGTCCCGTTTCTCCTTCAGATAGGATCGCGACAGCACCATCTTGTGCACCTCGCTGGCGCCGTCCACCAGACGGGCCTGGCGGGCATAGCGGTAGATCCACTCGAGCAGTGTGTCCTGTGAATACCCGCGCGCCCCGCACAATTGAATGGCGGTATCGGCGGCCTTGTGCAGGGTGTCGGCTACATGGATCTTGGCCATGGAGATTTCCTTGCGCGCGAAATCGCCCTGATCCAGTTTCCAGGCCGCATTCATGGTCAGCAGCCGGCCGATATGAATGTCCTTGGCCGCCTCGCCGAGCATCCACTGCACGCCTTCGTGTTCCGCCAGCGGAATGCCGAAGCTCATGCGGTTTTCCACATAGTCGCCGGCGATTTCCAGGCAGCGCTGGGCGAGCCCCAGCCAGCGCATGCAGTGCGTCAGCCGGGCCGTGCCCAGCCGGATCTGGGTGACCTTGAGGCCGTCGCCCACATTGAGCAGACGGTTCTCGTCGGGAATCTCCAGGCCGTCGAAGCTGAGTTCGCAGTGCCCGCCGTGCTCTTCCGGACCCATGATGGGAATGCGCCGCTCGATGGCCCAGCCGGGCTGATCGGCATCGAAGAGAAAGGCAGTCAGTCCCTTGCGCTCGTCCTCGCCGGTTTTCGCGATGAGGATAAAGGTCTGCGCTCCTTCCGCGCCGGTAATGAACCACTTTCGGCCGCGGATCACCCAATTCTCGCCGTTCCACTCGGCGGTGGTGTAGGTAAGCGACGGGTCCGAGCCGCAGCCGTTGTCAGGCTCCGTCATGGCGAAAGCCGAGCGGGTCTGGCCGTCGATCAGCGGCTGCAGCCAGCGGGTCTTCTGCTCTTCCGGCAGTACCTTGTTGAGCACCACCATATTGCCGTCGTCCGGCGGGGCACAGTTGAACACCACCGGACCGAAAGGGGAACGGGCGGCTTCTTCATAGAGCGCGGCCATGCCGGTCACGCCCACATCCAGGCCGCCGTACTCGCGCGGCATCTGAAACGCCCAGAGGCCGGCGTCTTTCGCCTTGTCGCGCAGTCGTGCGATCACGCTTTCATCGAGATTTTCGTGATCGTCATAGACGTTCGGGTCATCTTCCAGGGGCAGAATTTCGTTCGCCACGAAATCCGCCACTCGCCGGCGCAAATCCTCCACTTCGGGGGCAAGCTGAAAATCCATGGAAGACTCCTATAACGGATTGCAGGCGTGGGCGCCGTCCACGGGCATGGCCACGCCGCTCATGTAACTCGACGCATCGGAGGCCAGCAGTAACAGGGGACCGTCCAGCTCGGGCTGATCGCCCATGCGCCGGAAGGGCACCCGCTTGAGCAGACGCTGGCCCGGTTCGCTCTGCATGAACTCGCGGTTCATGTCCGTTTCGAAATAGCCCGGACAGATGGCATTGCAGCGAATGCCGTAGCGGGCATAGTCCAGCGCCACGGAATGCGTAAGCTGCACCACCGCCGCCTTGGAAGCCGAGTAAGCGGGCAGCTGATTGGACACGCGCAGGCCCAGAATGGACGCCACATTGATGATATTGCCCGGCTTTTCCGCGTTGAGCCAGCGGTTCAGGGCAAAACGGGTGACATGCCAGACGCCGTTCAGGTTGGTGTCGATGACGGCATCCCAGTCCGGCTTGCTCAGCTCATGGGTCTGGCCCACGCGATTGACGCCGGCATTGTTGATCAGCACGTCGAACTCGGGAATCTTCAGAAAGGCGGACTCGACGCTTTCGTAATCGCCCACGTCCATGGCCACGGTGGTGGCCTCTCGCCCCAGCTCGCGCACGGCCCGGGCCGTTTCCTCCAGCTTGTCCGTGCGCCGGGCGGCGAGCACCAGATCGGCGCCGGCGGCCGCCAGCGTCCGCGCGAAATGCGCGCCCAGGCCGCTGGACGCGCCCGTGACCAGCACACGCTTGCCGTCCAGACGAAAAATATCCGTACTCATACCAGGACTCCCGCTGAAATGACTGCGCTCAAGCTAAACCGCGGCCCCGGCACCCGCAAGGACTCTTCCGCTCATCCGGAACGCGGAATTGGTCAGGCGTTCGCCGTCCCGTGCTGTCAAGCCGCGATTTTGGCACCTTGTATTGCTATGATGATGAGCTTGTGAATG
>CAZHGU010000058.1:0-7685 GCA_964532105.1 uncultured Alcanivorax sp.
TTAAAGATCACAGAGGGTGAGCCAAAGGGTGCAGGTAGGGTGCGCTGTGCGCACCGGTTCCGTCCCAGGTGCGCACAGCGCACCCTACGGCTGGTTTTGCCATTCGGAGCACAGGAAAATCTGTACCCTTTTGCGTCACCCTCTCAAAGGGGGGAAGCAAGGCGATGCTGTTCAAACAGGAAAAGAAAAAACGGCGCTGGCCCCGTATTCTGCTCGCTGTCGTTATTGTTGCCGTCGTCGGCGGCATCGGTGCCACGGCCTGGCCCTTTCTTACCTATCCCACAGCCGAGGTTCGGATCACGGTTGATCCGCCCCGGGCCACGGAAAATATCGATGCGCCCGTGGCCGGCATGGCGGAAGTGGATATCACACCGCCGGCGGGCATTCCCAAGTTCGGCTATTCCACCTGGGCGAAGAAAGCGGACGGCTTCCGCACCCGGCTCAAGGCCCGGGCCTTTTATCTGCACGCACCGGGCAATACCCCCATGGCGCTGGTGCAACTGGACCTGGGCGCCGGTTCCCGGCTGCTGCACGCGAAGGTGGCCGAGCTGATCGCGGCCGAAACCGATGTGCCCGCGCACGCGCTGAGCCTGTTGTCCACGCACACCCATTCCGGCCCCGGGCAGTATCTGGGCAGTGACTTCTACAATGTCTTCGGCAGCAACCGCCCCGGCTTCGACCCGAAGGTGTTCGACTTTCTCGCCGAGCGCATCGCCCGGGCGGTGATCAAGGCGCGCGCGAACCGGCGCGAGGCTCGCTTCGCCATCGGGCAAACGCAGATCCGCGGGCTCACGCGCAATCGTTCCGTGGAAGCTTGGGCGCGCAATGAAGGCATCCCGAAGGACGAAGTCACCGAGGCCATGCGCTACCGGGCGGTCAATCCGGACCTGACCCTGCTGCGCATTGATCAGCGCACCGACGAGGGCAACTTCCGGCCCGCCGGGGCGCTCAGTTTTTTCTCCATTCACGGCACCGCCATTCCCGCCTTCACCGAGCCTTATCATGCCGATGTCTGGGCCTGGCTGGCGCGGGATCTGGAACATCATATCCGGAGCGAATACGACACACCCTTTGAGCCAGTCCATGGCCCGGCCCAGGCCACCCATGGCGACAATACCCCGGCCTGGCAGCCGAAGGAGCGCGGCAACCGCGCCGCCCGGCGCATCGGCCAGGGCCTGGGCGAAGCCGCGATGGAATTGTTCTCCAGCCTGGACGGCCAGCTCAGCGACGAACTCACCACGGCCGTCGCCACGCGCCAGAGCGACTTGCTGGAACTCCCGGAAAACCAGCGCCAGGGGCTGTGCCGGCGCGCCATTGTGGGCGCGTCCGTGGTGGGCGGCGCCCGGGGCGACGAGGTCTTTCCCATATCCTATCTGCCCTGGATCGAGGAAGGCTGGCCGCGCCGGGTCTTCACCGGAGGCTGTCACGGCGCCAAGCACTGGATGCTGTCCAAACTGCAACTGCTGCTACCCAAAAAGGATCTGCCCCATCAGGCCGTTTTCCAGGTTCTGCGCATCAATGAGCTGGTGCTCGCGCCCGTGCCCTGGGAAGTCACCTTCGAAAGCGGCAACCGCATGCGCGAGCGCATTCGTTCACAGTTGCCCAATGATCGGGACTGGCTGGTGGAAATCTCCTCCGTGGCCAACGGCTATTTCGGGTATGCCACCACGGAGGAAGAATACGGCGCCCAGCACTATGAAGGCGGCCATACGCTCTACGGCCCCCGCACCACCGATTTCCTGACCGAATTCAGTGCCCGGCTGGCCGGGGATCTGTTCCGTACGGGCGAGGTGGATGACCTGCCCGACGAAACCCGTATGCGCTTGCTGCGTCACGATTACTGGCCGGACCGTGGCGAACGTATCGGCGAACGCGAACTGATTCAGCCGCCCCGATTCCATGCCGCCACCCGGGACCAGCGGGCTTACTGGTCCATTCGTTATCAGGGCCTGGATCCGGCCCGGCTGGAGCTGCACCGCCCGCTGCTGCGTATCGAGCGGCGCACGGAAAACGGCTGGAAGGAACTGCAGAACCAGGGCCGGCCGGTAAACGATCAGGGCACGAACATGCAAATCAAGTTGCTGGAAGAGGACGGCGCGGGCGCCATTTATGAGGTACGCTGGTATCAGCCCATATTCCATGCGCACGGGGACCGGCGTTTTCATATCGCGCCCCGGGAGGGAACATCCGAACTGACCTCCCCATCGTTCTAGTTGATCAGGAGTATTCATGCGTTTATCCATCATGGCCGCCGTCATCCTGCTGGGCGGCTGCGCTTCCACCACGGAAATCCGGACGCAGCACAGTGCGCAAGCGGATGCGGAACCCGCGAAACACATCCTGCTCGCGGCGCGCACGCCGGAAAAGGACAAGCGTGTGCAATGGGAAAAGGAATGCACCGCCACGCTGAAGCGTTCCGGGTTGCAGATTACGCAAGCACACAAGGTACTGCCGGACTGGCAGGAACCAGGCGCCGATGCACTGCAAGAATGGACGCGCAAAAACGAGGCCAACGCCGTGCTGCTGGCCGATATCACCGGATTGCTGCTCGACCGCCCCGATTTTCCGGAAGAGGATCCGGCCACGGGCGAACCCGAAGTCCAGGCGCAATGGACCTTTTATCCAGGCAGCAAGGCCCCTGAAAAGGAAAGAGACGAACAATCCGGGGATGAGCAGATCCGGGTGCAATGGATCGCGCCGGACGGCCAGCGCTACTGGGCCGGTGTCGCCCGCACCCGCGAGGCCCATGAGGTCCATGCCGTGGCACACAGCCAGTGCGAGGCGCTGGGCAAGACCCTGACCGAACGCGGACTGCTGCCCGCGCCCCGCTGAAGGAACGGAGCCACTGACAAGACCGAATGGCCCCGCGCAGGAAACGGGTGTGGTGGCCGAAAGCGGTTGAATCCGCTCGTCATATCGGACGGTCACGCCGCCAGAGGTCAACACCGCGAGCCCCGTGCGGCCCTTGCCATACCCTGTACAGGGGCTATCATTGAAGCATGACTCGCAGGTCACAAACTGCGAATGACAATCATTTCCAGGAGGCACCATGAACGCTGTTTCCCCGCTCCACGAGCGCACCCAGGAAACCGTCGAAGAGCGCTGGGCCCGCATGCCCTATATCAAGAACGGCGAGGATTATCTCGCCAGTCTGCGCAATCGCGGCACCAAGCTTTTCCTCTTCGGCGAAAAGATCGAGGAGCCGGCGGATCATCCCATGATCAAGCCCTCGATCAACGCGCTCAAGGCCACCTATGATCTGGCCGAGGACGAGCCGGAGCTGGCCTCCGCCCATTCGTCACTGATCAACGACCGGGTGAACCGCTTCCTGCATATCGTGGAATCGCCGGACGATCTGGTGATGAAGCACAAGATGCAGCGCCGTCTGGGCCAGATCACGGGCACCTGCTTCCAGCGCTGCACGGGGCTGGACACCATCTCGGTGATGCACTCGATCACGTACGACATCGACGAGAAGTACGGCAGTAACTATCACGCCAACTTCCTGGAGTTCCTCAAGGAAGCCCAGCGTCGCAACGTCCTGATCGCCGTGGGCATGACCGATCCCAAGGGCGACCGCTCCAAACGGCCCCACGAGCAGGCCGATCCGGATCTCTTCCTGCATGTCTCGGGCCGCAACGAGAACGGACTCTTCGTCAAGGGCGCCAAGGCGCACATGACCGGCGGCTGGAACCAGCACTGGATCTTCGTGGTGCCCACCATGAGCCTGGGTGAACAGGACAAGGATTATGCCGTGATCGGGGCCATTCCCGGCGATGCCGAAGGCGTGACCTACATCTACGGCCGCCAGTCGTGTGACACGCGGGTATTCGACGGCGAGATTGATCAGGGCAACGCCAAGTTCGGCGGCCAGGAAGTCCTCGTTTATTTCGACGATGTTTTCATTCCCTGGGAACACGTGTTCATGGACGGCGAATACGAGTTCTGTCAGGAAACCGTGTCCCGCTTCACCGACTATCACCGCTCGTCCTATCTGTGCAAGACCGGCCTGGGCGACGTCATGATCGGCGCCGCCGCCACCGTGGCGGAATACAATGGTCTGGAGAAGGTCAGCCACATCAAGGACAAGCTGGTGGAAATGACCCATCTCAACGAGACCATCTATTCCTCCGGCATGGCCAGCTCCCACGAAGCGAAGCAGCTGCCCAGCGGCATCTACATCAATGACTCCATGATGTCGAACGTGTGCAAGCACAATGTCACGCGCTTCCCGTATGAAATTTCTCGACTGGCTCAGGATCTCGCTGGAGGGCTTATGGTCACCATGCCCTCGGAAAAGGATCTCGACGACGAGGAAGCCGGCGAGATCATCCGCAAGATGCTCAAGGGCCGGGAAGACATTCCCACCGAGGACCGCATGCGCATCATGCGCCTGATCGAGAACATGACGCTCGGGCGCAACGCCGTGGGCTATCTCACCGAGTCCATGCACGGCGCCGGCAGTCCCCAGGCCCAGCGCATCGAAATCCTGCGCAAGATGGGCGTGGACGAGAAGAAATGGCACGCGCGCAAGCTGGCCGGGATCGCGCAGGAATAAACTTCCAGTCGAACTAATACATTTTTCTCATCGAAGCCGCCTCCGGGCGGCTTTCCTTTTACTGGCATCCTGAACGTCGTTGACGCCGTGAAAATGCTTGCGTAGGGTCAGTCCATTGAGCCGCGATTTGCGGCTCCGGGGGATCCACACCCAGGGATCCGGAACAACAAAACCGAAAAAGGAAATTTGCCATGAAAGCAATCACCCACCTTCTTTATCTGACCTCGATTCTTATTCTGTCATTCCAAAGTGCAGTAGCCGCTATTCCCACCTACGAGGAGCAGGATATATCGGCTTTATATACGGAAGCACCTGATGGCTCTCTGGAGAGCCTTCCCATTTCCATCAGTGATAACGGCCGATATATCGCGGTTAACAATCAGGGAGACTCTACCAACCCGGGGACCTCGGACATCTGGGATTTCCAGAACTCCGATTACGCGATTGAAGACGCAGCCATTCAGGCAATTCATGTAAATGATTCAGGTAACCTTGCCGGTGGCAAGGACAGAACCTCTACCGGCGCAGGCATTTCCGTATGCACACTGGAAACGGCAGTTAACGGTTCACAGATATGCAGCTTCGAAACTACGGATGAACTCTCCTGGAGTCATTGGGATGGCTCGACACTTATCCCCCTGCGACAATTCAGCAATAATAATACTTATGCGACAAACGGCTTCCTCTTTGTAAACGGTGCGCCCGTTTCGGACTCAAACCATGAAGGTCCTTTCCATGGCCTTTCCGACAAAGCCGAAACCCTGGGCTTGCTGTATACCAATCTTGCAGTTCGATCCGTCAATGACGCCAACTTCATGGTGGGAAACGTACGAGGTGAGAATTCCTACGGACGCAGTTCCTTTGAAGCTGGAGAGGCCGCACTGCAATATTATAACGGAGATACGTCGTATGATGTTTCGGAACCGCTCGAAAATTACACTTTCGCCAACGCGCCAAACTCTGACTTCTTCCCGGTAGCAATCAACAACGCCGGCACCATCATTTTTGCCGACGTAACCGAAGGATCAGCCGTAGAGCTATATCAGTGTGGAGTCGACCTGACTGCCATTGAACAAGGCACGGCGCCCAGCGAACTCACTTGTAATACGGGCAGCGTACAACAGCCGATCCTTTCGTTGCCGCATACTGCGGATCAGGACGCAATAGGCATAACTGGCGAACTCAATGAAAACGGACTTTTTGTTTACACACTCCCCTATCGTGATGAACAAAACAATAACACTGCCTCGCACTCGGGACTGATCGATCTGGGGGAATCAAGCCCTCAGATTCATGATCTTTCAGAGCCCGAGCTTCTGGATCTTCCAGCTTCGAACAATTATACGATTAGCGTACGGGAAATGACTGAAAACGGTGATCTTCTGGTTGCATACTCCCCGCTAGACAACCAATCAAATGGGACAATTACGCTACTGGGAACGGGAACTTTTGGCTCTATCCCTGAAAACGTCAATAACCTTGACATCATTCCAAACACGATCGAGGTTGATCCGCTCCAGGATCCCAACTTCAAGGTAGACCTGGAAATCGAAAACATGCAGAACATTTACGGCGTTGAAGCGCACTGCTCAGTCAACACCGATGCGGCCATGTTCACCGATTCCTCGTATGCCAGCGTACCCAATTCGCAGACCGTTCCGCCCACACTTACCCAGGGAAGCTGGGACGGGGCGCTCACGCTGACGGCACCAGCCGAACCCATCAATGATGAAACGGCCGTCTTCGCCACGCTGGACCTGACAGCCATGACGACCACAGCGCAAGCCACAATAAGTTGTGATGCCCTTGGTTCCGATCAATTCGGCAATGCTATTGAAATCAGCAGTGATGAAGCTGTCGTTCAGATTGACGACGGTATTCACGGCGGCTCCGGCTCGATCTCGGGCCAGCTGGCGTTGCATTTCGATGAGGATGTCAGCGGAATCACGGTAAACCTGCATCACAACGGTCGTACGATCAGTACCACTACCGACGCCGACGGCAACTTCAGCTTCGACAACCTGCGCGATGATGATTTCACCGTTAGCGTGAATGACGACCGTGTAGTGCGCTCCTGCGACAATCCGACCATCTCCGGCGGCAACAGCGTGGATCTCGGCGAGATGCATGTGCATGTCGGGGATGTCAATAACGACGGCGCCATCGATATTGCGGACTTCACCTTCGTGGCAGGCCGTTTTGGCAGCAATGAAGGTGACAGCGATTATCGTGCCCGCGCCGATTTCAACAGTGACGGCACCATCAACATTCAGGATCTGGCCGTTCTGGGCAGCCACTTCGGCACCACCAACTGCTCACCCTGACCTCTGTCCGGGGGTGCTTCGATGCACCCCCACTTCCTATACTCAGGAGGAACTATCATGACTCGTGTATTGGCGTGTCTCCTGCTGCTGTGGGCGAGCCTCGCTCAGGGACAGGTTCGAATTGAAAGCGACCGGCAAGGAGTGGAAACAGGGAATTCCTTCACCGTTCGGGTCAAGGCCCAGGATTTGAGCGGAATATACGGCATGGATCTGGCGCTCTCCTATCCGGCGGAACAGGTAGACCCGGTGGATGCGGCCCCCGACCGGACCGGGGCTCAGGTTCAGCCGGCGCCGGCATGGGGCGAAAACGCCTTTGTCGCCGCCAACCGCTTCGAGGCCACCAACGGACTTCATACACTGGTGCTTGCCCGCATCGCCCCGGCAGACCCTCTCTCCGGGGATCTGTTGCTTTGGGAAGGCCGCTTCGAGGCCACCCGGGCAGGCAAGGCGGACTTTACGCTGAATCGTCTCGAGTTCGGCACCCGCGAAGGTGAGAAGATTCAACCTGAAATCAGCACCGGGTCAGCATCCGTTAACATTGGATCCGGGTCAGCCACTACGGATACCTCCGGTTCGGAGCCGCCAGTCCGGGACATTAACTGGCTGCACCTTGCACTGGCGGGCCTGGGGCTGGTCATTGTGGTACTGCTGGTCGTCATCTATCGCCTGAGCCGGCGATCAGGGTAGTCGCCTCCCAGGGTTTCCGCCTGTCGACTATTGATGCCGGCAGCCTGGGATGCAAGGATAACGCCTGCTTCCCGGAGCCCGGATCCACGAGGAAACGTGTCATGAGAAAGTCCGCT
>CAZHGU010000059.1:0-7397 GCA_964532105.1 uncultured Alcanivorax sp.
TTATTTCTTGCCTCTTGCTCCTTGAGCCTTGCTACTCTTTCCAGAGCCTCTGGAAAAAGGCACGACCCTGCGCTCAAGCAGCGGACGCTTGGTGGTCCCTACCCAGATATAGATACATCGCCGGCACCACAAAGAGCGTGAAGGCCGTGCCGATGGTCATGCCCGAGGCAATCACCACACCGATGTTGAAGCGCGCGGCGGCGCCGGAACCGGTGGCCGTGATGAGCGGAATCATGGCCAGTACCAGCGCGGCCGTGGTCATCAGTACCGGACGCAGACGAATGGAAGCGGCTTCCTCGATCGCCTCGCGTTTGCTGTAGCCTTCGTCCTGCAGCTTGTTGGCGAACTCCACAATCAGGATCCCGTGTTTCGAGATCACGCCGATCAGGGTCACCAGACCCACCTGGGTGTACAGGTTGACACTGAGCCCCAGCGGCATGCCCAGGCTGACAAAGATCATGGCGCCAAAGATGGACATGGGCACCGTGACCAGCATGATGATCGGATCCCGGAAGGACTCGAATTGCGCCGAGAGCACCAGATAGATAATGATCAGCGCGAAGAAGAAGGTCAGCATCAGACCACCGCTTTCCTGCACCAGCTGCCGTGACTGACCCGCATAGTTGCGTGCCACGTCGTTCGGAAGCTCCTCGTTCGCCGCCTGCTCCAGCACATCCAGCGCCTCGCCCAGGGCCACATTGGGTAGCGGTGCGCCGGAGATGGTCACGGCGTTGAGCTGCTGGAAACGGTTGAGCTTTTGCGGCTCCACTTCCTCTTTCAGGCTGACGATGGTGGACAGCGGAACCAGCTCACCCGAACCGGTGCGGATCTGGTAATCCTCGATCTGTTGCGGGCTCAGGCGGTTGAGCCGCTGCACCTGGGGAATCACCTTGTAGGCGCGGTTATCCAGCGAGAAGCGGTTGGCCTCGGCGGCCGAGAGCATGGCACCCAGTTCCCGACCCAGCTGATCCATGGTGATGCCCAGAGTTGCGGCCTTCTCCCGGTTCACCATGACGCGCGAGCGCGGCTTGTTGATCTTGAGGTCCTTGTCCAGGAAGAAGAACTTCTCGCTTTCGCGCGCCTTTTCCAGAATCTTGTCCACCGGTTCCTGCAGCGTCTCCACCGGCTGGGTGGTGCCCAGCACGAACTGTACCGGGGCGCCGCCGCCCGCCGAGGGCAGCGAGGGCGGAATAAAGATCTGCATGTTCAGCCCGGCAATCTTGTTCAGCGATTGCTGCAATTGCTGCTGCACAGCCTGAGTGCCCGTTTCGCGTTCACTCCAGGGTTCCAGCGGAAAGCCGGCAATGGCCTGGTTGGTCGCCTGGGAGCCGGGGCCGCCTATGCCGTTGAGCAGGAACACATGTTCCACCGGGTCCATGGACAAGCCCTTTTCGGTGATCTGCTCCGTGTAGGAGCTGAGATACTCCAGGGTGGAATAGGGATCGGATTCCGCCTGGGCCAGCACGAAGCCGCTGTCTTCCTGGGGTTCGAGTTGCTGCGGCGACATCATGAACAGGAAGTAACAGGCCACCAGCACGATGCCGCCGAACACCGCCACCACATGCTTGTCGTTCATGGCCCCGTGAAGCCGGCGCAGATACGCGAAGCGCAGTTGCTCGAACTTGCGATCCAGCCAGGCCTCGAAACGGTTGCTGCCATTGTCCTCATCATGGGGCTTGAGCAGCTTGGAGCACATCATGGGCGACAGCGTGAGCGCAATAATGCCTGAAAGCAGCACGGCGCCGGCGAGTGCAAAGGCGAACTCGGTGAAGAGCGTGCCTGTAAGTCCGCCCAGAAAACCGATGGGCAGATAGACCGCCACCAGGGTGGTGGTCATGGCCACCACCGGCCAGGCCAGCTCGCGCGCGCCCTTCAGCGCGGCATCTTTTGGAGACAGTCCTTCCTCGATATGTCGGTGAATGTTTTCCAGCACAATAATGGCGTCATCCACCACGATGCCGATGGCGAGCACCATGGCCAGCAGCGTGAGCAGGTTGATGGAAAAGCCCATGACCAGCATCAGGAAGAGCGCGCCCACCAGTGACAGGGGTACCGCGACGGTGGGAATGATGACGGTACGCAGTGAGCCCAGGAACAGATAGATCACCAGGATGACGATCAGCACCGCCTCGATAATGGTCTTGATGACTTCGTTGATCGAGTCCTCGATGGCGTCCGTGCTGTCATAGGGAATGGCCAGTTCCATGCCCTCGGGCAGCTGCGGTCGGACCTTCTCTTCCAGGGTCTCGCGCACATCGGCGATCACATCCAGCGAGTTGGCATTCGGCGCCACCTGGATGCCCATGAAAGTGGCATCCTTGCCGTCAAAGATCACCGAGGTGTCATAGTTCTCCGCGCCGAGCTTGATGTCCGCCACGTCTTCCAGCCGGACAATCTCGTCGCCGGACGAGCGCACCGCCAGTCGTCGGAATTGCTCCGCCGAATTGAGATCGGTATTCGCGCTCATGTCGATCGACACCATGAGCCCCTTGGTGCCACCCACGGCGGAAAGCACATTGTTTTGCTGGAGCGCGGCATAGACATCGCCGGGCGTGACATTCAGCGAGGCCATGCGATCGGGCTTGAGCCAGGCGCGCATGGCGAAGGTTCGTGCCCCCATGATCTGCGCACGCTGTACGCCCGCCACGGTGGAGAGCTCGGGCTGGACCACGCGCGTGAGATAGTCGGTGATCTCGTTGTTGCCCAGCATCTGTGAATTGAACGACAGATACATGGCGGCCACGGTCTGACCAACCTGCAGATCCACGGTCGGGTCCAGCGCCTGTTCCGGCAGCTCACTACTCAGTTTGTTGACCTTGGCCACGATCTGGGTAAGCACTTCGTTGGCGTCGTAATCCAGACGCACATAGGCCTGAATCGTGGACATGCCCTGCACCGAGGTGGACTTGATGTAGTCGATGCCGTCGGCACTGGCGATTTCCTGTTCCAGCGGCGCGGTGATAAAGCCTTCCACCAGATCGGCGTCGGCGCCCGTGTAGACGGTGCTGACCGTAATCACCGCGTTCTGCATCTCCGGAAACTGACGCACGTTCAGCAGGTCCGCGGCGCGCAGACCCAGCAGGAAGATCATCAGGCTGACCACCGAGGCCAGCACGGGTTTCTGAACGAAAATATCCGTGAACTTCATGGGCGCTCTCAGCGATTATCCGGTTGCGGGGCCGTGTCTTCCGGCGGAGTGACTTCGTTGTTGATTTCCACTTCCGCGTTGTTGCGCAGTTTCAGCAGACCGCTGCTGACCACGCGCTCGCCCGGCTTGAGCCCGTCGGTGACGGCAATCAAGGTGCCCCGGGTGCGGCCGGTTTCCACGAAACGGCGCTTGACGATCAGGGTGGGCTCGCTGTCCTCGTTCTGCGCGTTTTCACCCGAACCGGAAGCGTCTCCTTCGCCTTCGCCGCTTGTCTTCTCCTGAATTACATAAACCGAATTGCCATAAGGGTTGAAGCTGATGGCGGTGCGCGGAATGACGACCACGTCTTCCGAGCCGGGCAGCTGCACATTGACATCGGCAAACATGCCCGGCCGGAGCTCTTTCTCCTCATTGGGGAAACGGGCCTGGATACTGAAATTCCGGGTTTCGGAATTGACGCCGGGCTCCAGGGCGGTGATGCGGCCCTCGAACTGCTTATCCGGGTAAGCGCTCAGTTCCGCCCGGACCTTCATGCCGGTTTCCACATCCGACATGCGTTGTTCCGGCAGTGAGAAATCCACGTGAATGGGGGCCAGCGATTGCAAATTCACCACGGGCGTACCGGGTTGAATGTATTGCCCCTTGTTCACCTGGCGAATGCCCAGTTCCCCGGCAAAGGGCGCGCGGATGGTTTTCTGGTTGATACGTTCCTGCTGGGCTTTCGCTTCGGATTCCGCCTGTACCAGCTGGCTGCGCCGCAGATCGCGCTCCGATTCGGAGAGATTGTCCTCGGCATAGAGCTTGCGCGCGCGTTCATAACCCGATTCCGCTTCCGCGGCGGCCGCCTGCAGGGCCCGCAGCTGCGCCTGGTCCACGTCATCGCGCAACTTGATCAGCACATCGCCCTGCTCGACACGGTCGCCGGATTCGAAATTGATGGTCTCGACCACGCCCGGCGCCTCGGTGGTAACGTCTACCCCGTCGATGGCGCGCACCGTGCCCACTGCATTCAGCGACAGGATCCAGTCGTCCTCCTTGGCTTCCGTGGCGCTGACCGTAATGGTCTGTCCGGCCGCCATTTCGCTGAAGACCTGGCTCATCATTTTGTCCTGGAACCATTTCAGGCCGAACACGCCGCCCAGGACGACGGCGCAGGCCACCAGCATTATGATCATGCGCTTGTTCATGACGACTCCGGATCATCTTGAAAGGAAGGTGCGGCACCGGCCATGCAGCTGAGCGGATCTTCCCGATCGTTGAACAGCTCCTGGTGGATGCGCGTGAGCAGCCGATTGAGGGCTTCTTCGTCCCAGGCATCGCAGAGGGGCTGCCAGCCCATGCCGTTGAGCAACAGTTGCTGGTGCATCAGCAACCGACGGTAGGGTTCGCGAATGTTGTACTGATCCAGTACCCCCTCCGCATGAACCATAGTGTGCATGCCCTGGGCCATGGTCCAGTTGCCCACGCCCAGCTCGTAAAGATTGAGGCCGTGATCGGCGAGATCGCCGGCTTCAATGGCGTCCTGGACGATTTGCCCCACGGATTCGCCCAGCGGCCGTCCCGTCTCCAGCGACTGTTCGCGGCGTTCCGGCGAGGCTGTGCGCCAGACCGCCTCGGTGGTCACGTACTGCGCCAGCCGGAAATGCTCCGGGTACTGGCGGGCAAAGATGATATCGGCCACGGCGATGGCGATAATGCGCTCACGGCTGGGTGCGTCCCAGTCCGCCACCCGCCGGAACAGCTCCACCCGGCTGGTCATCAGATGGCTGTTGAGCGCGAGCAGCAGATCCTCCTTGGAGGCGAAATGCTGATAGAGCGTGCCCGTGGCATAATCACAGCCGCGCGCCACCCGTGCCATCTGCAGATTCAGCAGGCCGTTGTCGCAAATCAGTTTGCGCGCCTGGTCCAGGAAGAGTTGTTCCCGCTCGGCGAATTCACGCCGGCGGCGTTCACGGGTACCCATGGGGAATCTCGGCTATACGAAAGTCTGCGGATTCTGAACCAAATTCACTGTTTGATCAATCTTCGTCAGAACCGGGCCAGGACGTCGTTCAGGTGGGTCAGGCCGAGTTCGGTGCAGGCGAGACGGCCGCTGTCGGTGCACAGCAGATCCTCTTCGCGCAGCTCGTTGAGTGATTCACGCAGCGTCCCGGCGGCAATGCCGGTATGCGCTTCCAGCAGGGACTCGGGCACGCCGTCCACCAGACGCAGGGCGTTGAGCACGAACTCCAGCGGCCGCTCCGCGCGTGCCAGCTCGCGGCGTCCGCGCGTGCGGCTGCCCACCGCCTTGAGGTAGTGCTCGGGCTGGCGGGTCTTGCCGTAGCGCAGGATCCGGTCCTCGTCCGGGAAGGTGATCTTGCCGTGGGCGCCGGCGCCCAGCGCCAGATAGTCGCCGAAGCGCCAGTAGTTGAGATTGTGCCGGCACTGCCGATCCTCGCGGGCAAAGGCCGAGATTTCATAGCGGCGGTAGCCCGCCTCGGCCAGCCGGGCCAGCCCGGTGTCCTCGATGTCGGCCAGGCGGTCCTCGTCCGGGCGCTCGGGCGGGGCGCTGTAGAAGGCGGTGTTGGGTTCGATGGTGAGCTCGTACCAGCTGATATGGGCCGGTTCCAGCTCGATGGCCGCGTCCAGATCCGCCCGGGCCTGCTCCGGCGTCTGCCCGGGCAGCCCGTGCATGAGATCCAGATTGAAGTCGTCGAAACCGGCGGCCCGGGCCGCCGCCACGGCCCGGCGGGCCTCGTCCGGCCCGGGAATGCGGCCCAGGGCCTGCAGGTGCTCCGGATGAAAACTCTGCACACCGATGGACAGCCGGTTGATGCCCGCCTCGCGGAAGGCGGCGAAACGGCCCTGTTCCAGGGTGCCTGGATTGGCCTCCAGGGTGATTTCGATATCCGGGGCGAAATCCAGCCGCGCGCGCAGTTCGGTCAGCAGCGTTCGGTAGAAATCCCCCGAGAGCAGACTGGGTGTGCCCCCGCCGAAAAACAGCGTCTCGATGCGCCGTCCCTGCGCCGCCTGCACTTCCGCGTCCAGATCCTCCAGCAGGGCGTGGAGATAGGCCTGCTCGGGCGGGTCGCTGTGTTCATGGGAATTGAAGTCGCAATAGGGACACTTGCGCACACACCAGGGCAGGTGCACATAGAGCGACAATGGCGGTTGTTCCAGCGGCATGGCGATGATCCGGTAGCGCGGTGGCGCTTGCCGGGGGCTCCCGGCGGTCGGCAAACTCCGCGGGCACTGTAACATGGCGGCATGACCAGACGGAGAATCCGGTGATCCAGTGGCTGGCGGACAATGTGGTGCTCGTGGGGATACTGCTGCTCGCCGCGGGCGCGGTCCTGGCGCTCGCCCATGAACGCCGCCGCCGGCAGCGCCTGGTGGCCGGCTATGCCCGGCTGGGCTTCGAGCGCCTGCCCGAGGCCCATCTCGCGCCGCTCATGGGCCCGGACCGGTTCTGGTTGCTGAACCAGCCCGCCTGGTGGCGGGCGGCGGAACTGGCGCGGGGCCACTGGCACGGCCGGGAGGTGGTGCAGTTTCGGCTGACCCTGCCGGACGCCATCGGCCGGGGCCAGCATCAGACCGCCACCCTGATCCGCGACGCCGGCGAGCTGCCCGCCTTTCATCTGCGTCCGGAAAGCCTGCGCGATCGCATGGGCGCGGCCCTGGGCGATGCCGGCATCGACTATCCCGCCCTGTCGCGCTACACCGGCGTCTATACCACCGACGGCGATGGTGTCGAAGCCCCTGAAGAGATTCTGCCCACGGAACTGCTGGAGTACATCCACCGCGACAGCGGCTGGTGCCTGGAAGCGCGCGGCGGCCACCTGCTCGTCTTTCAGGGGCACAACATGGTGCGTACACCGGCGGATATCGAATGGCATCTGGAGCAGGCGGCGTGGATGCATGCGCGTCTGCTGGAAATGTATAGCGACTAAGCCCGGGCCGGTGCCGAGATTGCGTGGCTGTAACGCTTCTCGTAGGGTATGAGCGGTCCCGCCGCCCGGCGCGGACCAACGCATCACGGAACGAAACCCGGGGGGAAGTATGGAAATGCTCGGGCTGCCGCCCTGGCTCTGGTGGGTCATTATTGCCGTGGTACTGGTGCTCGTTGATCTGACGCTTCTGGGCGCGCAGTTCATTCTGGTCGCCGGCGCGCTGGCGGCTCTGGTAACGGCTCTGGCCTCGGTGCTGGGGCTGGGCCTGGCCGGCCAGCTCTGGACCTTTCTGATTGCTCTGCTCGTGCTCGCGCCCGTCC
>CAZHGU010000060.1:0-7323 GCA_964532105.1 uncultured Alcanivorax sp.
ATCGAATTCAAGATTGGCCTGGTCCTTGACCACGTCGTTTTCCAGTTCTTCTTCCAGTTCCGACCAGGCCTGGAATTCGCCCGCCAGGCTGAGCACGATGTCGTCCGTGAGCTCGTAGCGCGCGCCCAAAGACGCCATGGGCGGCTGATAGGAATCAATGGTCTCGATAATGAGGTCAAGCCCGGGCTGCGGAACCGTGCCCGGAATCACCGCATTGGCGTCCACATTGGTTTCGGACTTGGAGTCACCCCGAAAGGTCAGGGCCATGTCCAGTTTGTCGAGAGCACAAGGTGTGCGACTGCAAAAGGTCTCACCCATGGCGACATTGAACCCCAGCACCGGCGTAATCACTGGTTCGGCGGATACATCGATATCCTCCTTGCTGGTATTGCCCGCCAGATCACTGCGAGTCTCCATGGTGGCGTTGGACTTCAGGGTCAGCCGCAGGGACAGCCCGGCGTCGATCCCCCGCCAGATATTGGTGCCCGCCCCCAGGTTCAGGAACAGGGGCTGACGGTTGTAGTTGAAGAACTGCCCTTCCTCGGCGGTTTTCGACTCGAACGCCATCAGATCCTTGCCGAACTTCTCGATGCCGGCGATGAAGCCGAAATAGATGGGATGATCAAACTTCGTCAGGTCGGACAGATCCTTCTTCATCCCGATCACCTGACTCTGCGAGGGCGTGTCGTTGAGCACGTCCCCGTCCCGGCTGGGAGCGTTCGTGCCGCCGTGACTTTCCACTTCCAGCGAAGGCTGACCATGGAAGAGCGCGCCGGTGAGCTCCCCTTCGGGCCCGCGCGTCAGCGACGCCGGGTTGTACCAGGTCGCCGAGACCTGATCGCTGAACAGCGAAAACGCCTGGGCCGTGGCCACATCCGCGGGCAGCAGACCATAGGTGGTGGCGTTATCGCTCATGGCCGCCCGGCCCAGAGCCGGAAAAACGCCGATCAGCATGGCGATCAGGAAAAGCGTGAGTTGGGGTACGCGCCTGGGTTCCATCTTCTGTCTCCTTCTTTTCTCGTTGTGATACCGCCCGCCCTCACCACTGCGCCGCCCGGCGTCCTCCGGCGGTGAAGGCTCCGGGCCGCGCTCCCTGCGCCCCGGCGGGTTGTTTAAAAGAAGGCCGCCGCAAAGGCAGCGGCCAAGGCAACGCTTGGGGGGAAAAGCGTTGCAATCAGCGGTTGTGCTCGCTCTCGCCGCCGGTTCTCGTCGTCCCCCCGTCGGTTTTCCAAAAACAAGGAATTTTCCGACCCGGCATACTTGGGAAAATAATCCCAAATTTGGTGCAAGCACAACCTATGCACCCCTGTGCACCGATGAGTGGTAGCAATCTGGTACCGCTGTTCCAGGAAAGACAGAAACGAGTAGGTAATACGACTGAAGTCGCGATGAGATCAGGGATTAGAAGTTAACAGGCACTTATTTCGGGATGCGCGATGACGAATGTGCTGAGTCACCAGCAAAGATGAATTCGGACAGAGAACAACCGAAGGGCGCGGTCAGGCCCTGGCGCGGAGTTATTATTCAGAGGGCTGGGTGATCTCGAGCGTGCCGCTTTCGATGCGAGCGGCGGATGGATCCCAGCTGGCGCCGGTGAGATCACCCATTGAGCCGACCTTCACCTTGTCTTCCAGTGTCGGATCAGAGCAGGCAATCCCCAGAAGAGAACACAGAACATCGTTCAGGGTATTACCCAATGCCGACACCAGACTGATTTCCTCGGCAGTGGCCGTGTCATAGAGCCCGGATACGATCCGCAGGGTGTTGTTGTCATCGTCCACGAGGGGCTTCGGTATTGGCCCCGTCAGGGTCACGTCCGAGCTTTGCGGATCAAGCACCTGCTCGGCATGCACGGTCCGATCATCCGTCACGAAGCCACGAATGGTCGCATCGCCCGCCGTGGCGGGCGAACCAAAGCGGTCACCTGCGTCATCCATCTCGGGCGTGGGCCGAACCTCGATGCCCAGCATCAGCAGGAGCCGGTCCACCAGGCCGCCATCAATGGGCGCCGTGATCGTCACCAACGGGTCCCGAAAGCGAACGCTCTCGGCAGTGATAACACCGCTTTGCGTGTCCAGCTTGCCCTGCACCTCGATCCGGGCGCCGAGTTTCAGGTCATCCAGGGTGCCGAAGAGAATCTGCGTCAGCTGATCCGGATGTACCTCGACCGTCTGACCATTGAGACTCAGCACGATCGGATCCCCGACCTGAGGCAAACCCGTAATAATGCCTTCCACGGCCGAAGGCAGGGTTTCCGGAGCATCGTCGCCGTGCAGATTCAGGCTATCGGACGGACAGCCAACCTCGAGCGTGGTATCGATATTGTCCCCGAAGTCCGACCAGGGCTCGCTGCTCGCACGCACGAGCACCATCCGGTCGGCAGTCAGAGAACAATCCGGAATCACCCCGCCCAGCTCGACCGTCTGCCCCTAAATATCAAAGGTGCCACCGCTTTCATCAGCGTCAAGGCGCCCAATGAGTTGCCAGCGCGTAGGCGCACCCGAGGGTTGCGCCACCCGGGTAGCCCGAATGGTTCCGGCGGCATTCACATGCCCGTCCACCTTGACCACATCCCCTTGGGACAGCTCGTCCACATCGCTGCGACTGAGACCGTCCAGCCGAGTCTCGGAAGTCACCAGCACGGGCTGGCCCAGCACTTCCAGATGCGGATCCACCTGGGTGACCGGCCCGATGGCTCTGTGGTTGGCCCGGATACGGATGGCCGTGCCGGAGGTGACCGCGTCATTGGCGTCACCGGCGAGGACGTATTCCAGCATCATGCCCAGCGGCACGCCCTGGTCCACGTCATTGATCGCGTCCGGCGCGACCCGCTCGCCGTCGACGAAGACATCCGCATTGGGATCAATGGGGAAATGGCGGGTGTCGTTGACGATGATGGAGCCATACCCCGAGGACGTACCCGAGCCGGAGCCGCCCATGCCGCCTTCGGCGTACTGATCATTACTGGAGCCACCGCCGGAGCCGCCCATGCCGCCTTCGGCCGTGGTTCCGGACGAACCGGCCCCGCAACCCCCGAGAGCAATCAGAGCTGTCACGGCCAGCAATTGCAGCCACAGCCTCGCAGCGGTCATTGCTGCTCCTCCTCACCGGAGCGGAAGTAGTAGATACCGACTCCCGCCCGGGCCTGCCCGGTGCCTTCCGCTTCCGGGTTGGTGTCGCGATCCTGCGTTCGCAGCCACTGATCGAATTCCACCAGCAACTCATGGCCCCGTTCCGACACCATCCGGTGGAACCGTTCCAGCGCCTCTTCTGGCAGGTTGTCATAGGAGACCTTCATCTGAAAACGGCTTTCGTCGGGCGGTGCTTCCAGGTTCCAGGCGATAGTGCCCGCCAGATCCCCCACATCCGTGCCCAGAATCCGCATGATCTGGGCCTCGTCATGCCCGGGGACATAACTGCGTGCTTTCAGGGTAATATTCCGTTCGTCGTCCACCTCCACCAACCCGCCCTGGCGCAGCTCGTCCAGCATGGCCCGGGGGGTGAGATCACCGCCGCAGTGATGCACCAGGCCGCTGAAGGACGGCTCGCCGTCTTCAAAGGGCAGCACCCGGGGCTGTCCCTCCGCTTCCGCAAAGGGCGGCTCACTGTTCCACAGGGACACCAGCCGGGCGGCGCGGTGAAAGGGCTTGTCCAGCCCGGCGTCCTCCAGCGGCGGCTCCCGCTGGACGCGCAGCACCTCCTTGCGCGACAGGCCCGTGACCAGCGCGATCCGGCTGTTGGTCTGCTTGCGCCCGGGAATGCGGAAATGCCGGTCCGCCTCCTCCACGAAGACGCGGCGGGCAATGCGGTCAAAGGTGGCGTAGGACACCTTGTTGTGCAGCAACACCCGCACCACGGGCCGCAGCAACCGCGCCAGCGCCAGCAGAATGGTCGAGGATTCGTTCTCCATAAATTGGGAAATTAAGCCCAAATCGTGAAGAGGGTCAACGCGAACGTCAGGGAGAACGATGAATGGCATTCACCAGGGTGGTACTGGCGTACCATAACAGCTTCGGGTTTCCGAAGCACACAGCCAGCGGCAGGATGAACTCGTGATCACCGCCACCGAACAAACCGGCACCGTCCGCCTGGCCGGCCTGGATCTGGCCCGGGCCCTGGCCCTGATCGGCATGCTCCTGGTCCATATCGGTCCTGTTGAGGCGGAGGGTGTGGCGGGCTCCCTCTACGCCCTGCCCCACGGCCGGGCCTCCATGCTCTTCGTGCTGGTCGCCGGCGTGGGCGTGAGCCTGATGGCTGCGCGTGGGCGGGGCGGCCCAGAGACTCGGCTGCTCTGGCGCGCGCTGTTGCTCCTGCCCCTGGGGCTGGCGCTGCAGATGCCCGAGCACACGCCCATGATCATTCTGCCCACCTATGCGGTACTGTTCCTGCTGGCCACGGGCCTGATCCGGCTGTCCACGCCGGTTCTGCTATGGGCCGCCGTAGTCGCCGCCCTGGCGGGTCCGGCGGGTTTTCTGCTGGGCTACCTCCAGTCCCCGGAAGTCTTCGTCAATGCCCCCGTAACCTTCCGGGATGCACCGGGCTCGATCCTGCACGGCATCCTGCTGTCCGGCCCTCATCCGGTAATTACCTGGCTCTTCCCCTTTCTCGCGGGCATGCTTCTGGGCCGGCTGGATCTGCGTGACGGGATGGTGCAGTTCCTGCTGGTCTTCGTCGGCGCGCTCGCGGCCCTGATCCTGACCGGTACGGGTCTGGTGGCCCGGGCACTGCTCGACGACGGGCTCGCCGACGCCGGCTGGGCCTGGCTGTTGCGCACCGATGCCCACAGCCAGATGCTGTTGTGGCTCTGGAGTGCCACGGCCACCGCGACCGCCGTTCTGGGCGCATCGCTATGGCTCGCCGAACGCGCGGGTGCCTGGCTGCGTCCGTTGACCGACACGGGCCGGGTTGCCCTCAGCTTTTATGTGGGTCATATCCTGGCGCTGGTGTGCTGGCCGGAAACGCTGCGTTCGGAGAACCCGGTGGAAGCGGCCGGCATCGCCCTGGCCATTACGGCGGGCACGGCGGTGACGGCCATGATCTGGCTGCGGATCTTTGCGCGCGGACCGCTGGAAATGCTGTTGCAGCCGCCGCGAAGTCGAAAACGACCGGGCGCGGAAGCAACTTGACGCGGGCCCGGCCCGCGACGACCCTTGCGCCTGAACCCCTGACGCGGAAGCGCTATGACGGATCTGATCCTGCATCATTACGACCTCTCGCCCTTTTCGGAGAAAATCCGGGCCCTGCTGGGCTATGCGGATCTGTCCTGGCAGTCGGTAACCGTGCGCGAATTTCCGCCCCGTCCAGAGCTGGACCGGCTCACCGGCGGCTACCGCAAGATTCCCGTGGCCCAGATAGGCGCGGACATTTTCTGTGATACCCGCACCATCAGCAGCGAAATCGCCGCGCTGGCCGGCAAGCCGGAGCTGGCGCTGGAAAACTGCGACCGGGAAGTTCGGGACTTCGTCGCGCGTGCCGATCTGGAGGTCTTTCTCGCCTGTGTGCTCTCGGCCAACGGCCGCAACCTGCTGCGCCGCATGCGCCGGGACCATTCCTGGCTCCATGTGGGGCGGCTGCTGTTCGATCGCGTCAACATGGCTCGCAAGGCGAAGGTGAAAGCGGCCGGGCCCAGAGAAGCGGGCAAGGTTCTGGATGAACATCTCCAGCATCTGGAAAGCATGCTGGAGCGCGATTTTCTCTTTGGCGACAAGCCCAATATCGCGGATTTCGCCGCTTATCACGGTCTCTGGTTCATCCGCGACGCCAGCGACTCCTCCCGTCTGGCCGGTTATCCCGAGGTCAATGCCTGGATGGACCGCATCGCCGCTTTCGGCCACGGCCGCCCGAGTGAAATCGGCGCCGCCGAGTCGCTGGAGCAGGCGCGGCACAACCAGCCACGCGCATTGCCGGCCAGCAAAAACACCTCGTCCGGAAAATCCATCACGATCGTGCCGAGCGACTACGGCCGGCACGGGGTCACGGGCCAACTGGTGGCATCCACGGATGAGGGCTGGATTCTGGCGCGGCGTGAAGAAGAATGCGGCACCCTCCATGTGCACTTTCCCAGGCAGGGATTCGTGTTGCAGTAGACCCCGGAGCGGCGATGCTCAGCCGCCCAGCACCAGCTTGCCCATGGTCTTGCCGGATTCGATGCGCCGGTGGGCCTCAATGAGATTACCCGCGCTGATCCCGCCCAGGTTTTCCGTCATGGGGCTGTCCAGCACTTCCTCGTCCACCAGGCGCGCGGCTTCCGCCAGAATCTCGCCCTGGCGCTGCATGTTCCAGCCGTGGATGGCCCGGGTGAACATGAACTCCCAGTGGGCGCTGGCGCTCTTGGGCTTGAGGCGGTTGAGATCCAGCGGCGCCTCGGCATCGACAATACCGGCAATGCCGCCGAAGGGCGCAATGAGCTCACAGGCATCCTGCCAGTAGGCATCCGGCTGCACCGCCAGCAGAATGCCGTCGACGAATTCGTGGCCCAGCGCGCGCACCGGCTGCACCAGCCCCTGACGATAGGCGAGCGTATGGGCCGCGCCCATCTTGCGGCACCAGTCGGCGGACTCCGAACGTCCGGCGGTGGCGATCACGTTCATGCCCAGATGCCGGGCGGCGATCTGGATGGCCATGGAGCCCACACCACCGGCGCCGCCCACCACCAGCAGGGTCTTCCCCGCGGCGTTGTCCGGTGTAAAGCCCAGATGATCTTCCAGGCATTCGCGCACGGTCAGGGTCACCAGCGGCAGGGCGGCGGACTGCGCCATGTCCAGACGTGAGGGCTTGCGCGCCACCAGGCGCTCATCCACGCACTGATATTCGGCATTGCTGCCCGGGCGGCGCACATCACCGGCGTAGAAGACTTCATCGCCCACGGCAAAATCGCGGACTTCCGAGCCCACCGCCTGCACATGACCGGCGGCATCATAGCCGAGCACCTTGAAGCCCTCTTCCGGGGTGACCCCCTGGCGGAGCTTGGCGTCCACCGGATTCACGGAGACGGCTTCCACCGCCACCAGCAGATCACGCGGCCCGGGCTCGGGGGTGACCAGATCCCGTTCCTCCAGTGCTACCGCGTCTTCAATACTGCCCGGTTGCCGGAAACCGACTGCTCTCATGAAGCTCTCCCTCGAATCAGTGCGCACCGCATTATGCCCATGCAAGCCACAGGCTCAAGTCCCACCGCCTTAACGCCGCCATGAGCGGGCTCGGCGCGGTTGCGCGAGCACATTTCCGAATGGCCGCCCGGGCCACATATGCTAAGCTTGCGCGCGACACTAGCAGGCTGTTGAAAAACCCCTTGCGCACTCAGCGTGGCCTGAAGCGTGCAGC
>CAZHGU010000061.1:0-7277 GCA_964532105.1 uncultured Alcanivorax sp.
GCCTGGAGGGTTGTGGATTGTTCTGATCCTACAGCCCCTTAACTCGGGAGGTCGCGTAGTTTCAAGGCACACCATTTTGTTTAATGGTGTGCCTTTCCGATGTTTAATTATTCGCCCCGGCTTTCGTTCATGCTGGAAGTTATAGCCAGACCTTGCCCTCTAGGATCGGAAGCCGCCTTCACGTCACCGGACTCGCGATCCCAGAGAATCGCCTGCATATCCCCGTAGCGCCGGCCCGTGGATTCGAGCTCATGGTCGCGCAGCAATAGCGACTTGCCCGCCTCGGAGCCGATAAAGGACGGCTCCGCTTCGACCTTGTCCGGCAGGTATTGATGGTGAAAGCGGGTGCGTGCGACCCATTCTTTCGGCGGCTTGCCTTCCAGTGCTTCGAGAACGCCCAGCATCACCATGGTAATGATCCGGCTGCCGCCCGGCGTGCCGAGCAGCGCTACCTTGTTGTCGAATTCCACAAAGGTGGGGGTCATGCTCGACAGTGGCCGCTTGCCGGGCGCAATGCTGTTGGCCTGGCTGCCGATCAGGCCATAGGCGTTGGGCTCGCCCGGTTTGGCGGAGAAGTCGTCCATTTCATTGTTGAGCACCACGCCCGTGTCCCCGGGTACGAAACCGGAACCGAAGGGCAGATTGATGCTCAGCGTTGCGGAGACCCGGTTGCCCTCGCTGTCGAGCACGGACAGGTGGCTGGTGTCCTTGCCCCCGGACGTCTGCCCCACCGCCGAATCCAGTTCCTCGCTGGGCGTGGCCTGGTCCGCGTCAATGGAGGACGCCAGCTTTTCCGCATATTCGCGGCTCAGCAGCTTGTCCACGGGCATGTCGACAAAATCCGGATCCCCGAGGTATTCGGCGCGGTCGCGGTAGGCGCGGCGCATGGCTTCCACGGCCAGATGGGGAAACAGGGACGCGTCGATGTCGCCGTCGTTGAAGGTCTCCAGAATGTGCAGCATTTCCAGCAGCACAATGCCGCCGGACGACGGCGGCGCGGCGGAGATGATGCGCGCATCCCGGAAAGTTCCGGTAACGGGTTCGCGCTCGATCACCTCATAGTTCTCGAGATCCTCCCGGCTCCAGAGCCCGCCGTTCAGCTGAACGCCCTCGACCAGCTTCTGTGCTACCTCGCCCTGATAAAAACCGCTTCGGCCCTCGTCAGCCAGTTTCTCCAGAGTGTCGGCCAGATCCGGCTGCCGCAGCCGCCAGCCATCGCCCGGAACCCGGCCCTTGTGCAGGAAGATGCTCCGCGCCTCGGCAAAGTCGTTGAGCACATCCTTGCGCCAGTTGGCCATGTCCCGATAGGACTCGCCCACCTTGAAGCCTTCGTCGGCCAGCTCGATGGCCGGGGCCAGACTTTCGGCCAGCGGCAGTTCGCCGTATTCCCCGGCCAGATGCACAAAGGCGGCGGGCTGGCCCGGAATGCCCGCGGCGGACGGACCTTCGGTGGCCCATTTGCGTTGCACCTCGCCTTCGTCGTTCTGGTACATGTCGGCGGTGGCCCGGCCGGGCGCGGTTTCGCGCGCATCCAGCATGACCTCGTGGCCGTCTTCGGCGCGGTGCAGCATCCAGAAGCCGCCGCCGCCCAGCCCGGAGCTGTAGGGCTCCACCACACCCAGGGCCGCGGCCACGGCCACGGCCGCGTCAAAGGCGTTGCCGCCTTTTTCCAGCACCGTCTCGCCGGCTTCAGTGGCCAGCGGATGGGCACTGGCAATGGCGGCCTCCGAGGGTGCGGCGGCCCGGGCGGACGCCGCGGACAACAGAATCAGGACAAAGAGAATACGTTTCATGGGATCATCCTTGTTGGCTGCGCAGCAGGCTGTTGAAAAAGCTTGCACGCTTCAGGCCACGCCGAGTGCGCAAGGGGTTTTTAGCAGCCTGCTTTGTTATAACCCCGCACGGCCGGTCACGTCACCCCTGCCGTTCGCGGGCCTTGCGATCCAGCGCGGCCTGAACGTTTTCCGGCACGAACTTGCTCACATCCCCGCCCAGCAAGGCGATTTCACGCACCAGGCTGGACGAGATAAAGGACAGGTCCTCGGCGGGGGTGAGAAAGACGGTTTCCAGTTCGGGGGCGAGCTGGCGGTTCATGTTGGCCAGCTGGAACTCGTATTCGAAATCCGAAACGGCGCGCAGGCCCCGCAGCAGCACATGGGCGCCCTGCTCGCGGCAGAAAAAGGCCAGCAGCTTGTCGAAACCGGTGACTTCCGCGTTGGGAACATGGCTGAGACTGTCCCGGGCCAGCTGGACCCGCTCGTCCAGGTCGAACAGGGGGCCTTTCTTCTCGCTGGCGGCAATGGCGACGATGACATCGTCGAACATGGTCGCCGCGCGCTCGACCAGATCCAGATGACCATTGGTAATCGGATCGAATGTGCCGGGATACACCACGCGATTTTTCATAACAGCTCGCTCCCTCCGATTGCAGGGTGTCGCAACAGGCCGGTTTTCCTGTAGGAGCACCGCCCCATGAGTTTATGCCCTTCAGGGTACGAATTGATTCCAGGAACTCTGGAAAGGAGTTCGCGGCGGGGGCCGCCGCTCCTACGGCCGGCTGTCCGTCGCGACACCCTCGATTAAGGGGGCGAGGATACCGGAATGTGGCGGCAAAGTCAGAGGGTCAGCCGGTGAGCTCGTCCGCCAGCCGGCTGGCATTGCGCGCGGCCAGGGCATAGATGCTCAGCTGGGGGTTCACGCCCAGGCTGGTGGGAAAGACCGAGCCATCGAGGACGTGCAGGTTGGCCAGATGGTGATACCGGCCCCGGTCATCCACCAGGCACTGTTCGGTATCCGAACCCATGGCACAGCCGCCCATCACATGGGCGCTGCCCAGCGGCACAAAGAAGGGGGCAAAGCGCAGATTCTCCAGCTCGCGCCGGGCCTCGGCCCAGCTGCCATAGGCCCGCGCGCCGCTGTGCCGGGGGCGGACCTTGCGCGCCCCGGCGGCGAAGTGCATTTCCATGAGCGAGCCCAGGCTGTGTTTCGCCCCCTCGAGGAGATAATCATTGACCTCGTAGTCCAGCACCGGCGAGCCGTCGTCGCGCAGGCTGACCTCGCCGCCCGGGCTCTGTTCGTGAAAACCGTCGCGCATCAGCGCCAGCCCGGCGCTCATGTTCGGCAGATCACTCATCTGCTCGCGGTGCTCCGCGCCGAAGCCGGTCATGAGCGCGCCCATGAGACCGGGATGCATGGGCATGACTTCCAGCTTGTAGCCGATGGCGCCATCCACGCCGTCGCGCCAGACGAACTCGTCGGAATAGGTGGACTGGGGCGCACCATAGTAGCCCGCGATTTCGCGGTCATAATGGCCCTGGGCGAAGCTGGTAACATGGAGGAAGGTGCGCTTGCCCACCCGCCCCTGCGGGTCCGGCACCCCGGAACGCAGCAGCAGTCCCGGCGTGTGAATGCCGCCGCCGGCGGCGACCACCTGATCCGCGCGCACCGTCAGCGTCGCGCCCGTGGGTTTGCGCTCGACGTCCAGCGGCCGGCACTCGACGCCCTCGACCCGGTCGCCGTTGATCCTCAGCCGTTCCGCCGGGCAGCTGTGCACCAGGGTGGCCCCGGCTTCCATGGCCGCCGGCAGGGTGGTGACCAGCATGGACTTCTTGGCGTTGACCGGACAGCCCAGCCCGCAGTAGCCGATGTCCCAGCAGCCGGAGACATTGCGCGGAATCCGCGCCCAGTGCCAGCCCAGCTTTTCGCAGCCGCTGCGCAGCACCTCGTTGTTGGCGTTCAGCTCCTTATCCCAGGTGCTGATGTTCAAACGCTGTTCCATGCGCTCGAACCAGGGCTCGAGCGCGGCCCGGTCCAGATCCTGAACGCCGAACACCTGGCGCCAGTGTTCCAGTGTCGGCTCGGGCGTACGGAAGCTCGAGGTCCAGTTGACTACGGTGGAGCCGCCCACGGTCCGGCCCTGAAGGATGGAGATGCCGCCGTCGCCCGTGGTCATGGCCGCCGCTTCCTGATAGAGATCGCGGTAGGCCTGGTTCTCGTGCAGCGTGAAATCGTTGGACGAATGCAGCCGACCGGCCTCGACGATCACCACCTTCAGCCCGGCCTGCGCCAGAATCTCGGCGCTCACCGCGCCCCCGGCGCCCGAGCCCACGATCACCACATCCGCTTCCAGGGTCCGATCGCCCTCAAGCCGGGCCCCGTCGATGAGGTCCCAGCCGGCTTCCACACCCTGTTTCCAGGCATCCGGAATGTTCTCGATGCGCAGGCTGGACAGATCCTTCATGACACCTTCTCCGGCGGCCCGGGATAGCCCGTGCTTTGCGCGATTTCCGGCTCCGCATACCAGGCCATCATCAACGGTTGAATAATGCCGTAGCGCGCCAGCCGCGCAAAGCCGCTGTTCGATTCGCCCCACTGCGTAAGAGTAGCGCGCAGCTGTTCTTCGGACTGATCGCCGAAGGCCGCCCAGGTGCCGGTGAGATACCAGCGTGCCGGGGCCAGTTGCAGCAGATCGAGCAGCTGGAACAACGGCTTGCGCCCACCGGGCGAGATGTGATGCAGCAGGTCATCCAGCACCCGCAGGGGCTCCTCCGGTTCCGTGCCGTCCGGCAGGGCGCCTGCCAGCGCCACGGGGATGAGCGGGCGCAGCAGCTCCAGATCCGAAGCGCGCAGATACCGGTACCCCTCGGCGGAAGGCGCGGATGAAGAACAACCGGTAATCAGGGTGGCAACGGAGGAACCGGCGGCCAGCGCCACCGCACCGGTGGCACTCAGCCGCAGCAGCTCCCGCCGTCCCAGCGTGTTCATTTCAGCAACAACCGGTAGATCAGGTCGGTCACCCGGCGGCCATAGGGCGGCAGCGCATTTTTGGCTGCGTTGAATCGACCCTTGTAGTAGACCCCCTTGGGTTTAGAGAAAGTCTGGAAGCCCTCGGGGCCGTGATAATGGCCCATGCCCGAATCACCACTGCCGCCGAAGGGCAAATCATCCACGCCCACCTGGGCAATGGTGTCGTTCAGGCAGACGCCGCCGGAATGGGTTTCCTTGAGTACCCGGTCGCAGCGTTGCATGTTCCAGTCGAAATAATACAGCGCCAGCGGCCGGGGCCGGTCGTTCACATACTGGAGGGCGTCTTCCAGGCTGTCGTAGGGCTCGACCATGAACAGGGGCCCGAAAATCTCCTCGTGGGCGATGCGCATGTCATCGGTCACATCCAGCACCAGGGTGTGCGGCATCTTGCGCGTACCCGAGAGATCCTCGTTGGCCGGATTGATCTCGATCACCCGTGCGCCCTTGTCCCGCGCGTCCTGCAATACCGCCTGCAGGCGCTCGTACTGGCGCTCGTTGATAATGCTGGTGTAGTCCGGATTGTCGCGGATCGTGGGGTACTGCTGTTCCACCTGGGCCGTCCAGGTTTCGACGAATTCCTCCACCCGGTCGCGCTGGCACAGCACATAGTCCGGTGCCACACAGGTCTGGCCGCAGTTGAGGCCCTTGCCGAAGCCGATGCGCTCACAGGCATCCTTTATGGGGAAATCCGGAGCAATGATCACCGGAGACTTGCCGCCCAGCTCCAGGGTCACGGGCGTGAGATTCTCGGCCGCCGCGCGCATGACATGCCGGCCCACCTGGGTGGAGCCGGTAAAGAGCAGATGATCGAAGGGCAGCGCGGAAAACGCCTGCGCCGTTTCCACCTCGCCGCGGATCACCGCCACATGGTCCTCCTCGAAGATTTCCCCGAGGATCTTCTGCAACAGCTCCGCCGTGTGGGGCGTGAACTCGGAGATCTTGAGCAGGACCCGGTTGCCCGCCGCCAGGGCCGAGAGCATGGGGCCGATGGCGAGATAGAGCGGATAGTTCCAGGGCACCATGATGCCCACCACCCCTTTGGGCTGGTATTCCACCCAGGCGGAACCGGGAAACTGAATGGCCCCTACCTTGCGCCGGGAGGGCTTCATCCAGTCGCGCACATTGCGGGCGTTGTACTTGATGCCCTCCAGCGAAGTAATGAGCTCCGCCAGTTTGGTTTCGTCCTCGCTGCGATGACCGAAATCCTGCTTGAGCGCATGAGCGATTTCATCCGTGTAGCGCGTCAGCGCCGGACGCAGCCGCTGCAGATGATCGATCCGCTCCACCGCCGCCGGATAGGGATGCTGCCGGAAGGCCGCGCGCTGCCTCTCGAAGAGATCCTTCATCCGGTCGATTTCTTCCTGCTCGCCGTGCAGGTTTTCGACTTCGGCGACCATGGCCGACCTCCTCCCCACAAATCCGGGATCAATACCGCGTTGACGATTGATTGTTAGAGTAATTACTCTAGATGTCAACGCGACGCGCGGCGGCTCTTCGCCCGCGTTCCCACAGGCGCTGATTTCGGCCCGATATGACAGACACCCGCGAGCGCATCCTGGAGACCGCCCTGACCCTGTTCAACGAACGCGGCGAGCGCAATGTCACCACCAATCATATCGCCGACGCGCTCAGCATCAGCCCGGGCAATCTCTACTACCACTTCCGCAACAAGGCGGACATCGTTTTCGAGCTGTTCAAGCGCTATGAAGCCCGCGTGGTGGAGTTCTTGTCTGTTCCGCCGGACCGTGACCTGACCTGGTGGGACAAGGTGGGCTATTTCGAGTCCATTTTGCAGAATATGTGGGAAGCACGCTTCTTTCACCGGGATCCGGGCCATCTGCTGGACCAGGACGACGCCCTGCGCGAGCGCTACGGCAATTTCGTGCGCCTGAGCCTGGACCGGGCCATGGAGGTCTACCGGGGCCTGCAGCGCTCCGGGCTGATCGAGGCCACCGAGGAGGAAATCCGCGCCTTGCTGGTGAATACCTGGGTGCTGGCGGCCAGCTGGACCGGCTTCGTTCACTCCCTGCTGCCCGCCGGTGAACGCCAGGCGGCGCTGGATCGGGAACTGCTGGAACAGGGCATCTACCAGCTGATCTGTCTGGAAGCGCCCTATCTGCGCGGCGAAGCCCTGGAACATCTGGAAGAGATGAAAAGGCGCTACCGGAAGGCCCCGGACACCCTGACGCTGCTGTTCAGCCGATCCTGTCCGCCAGATACTGCGACACCCGATCTTCCAGCCAGTAACGGGGCCTGAACGGTGAACCCTGCACGAAGCCCACATGCCCGCCGTGCCGGCTTGCCTCCAGCGTGACCCGGGTGCCCAGCTGCTTGTTGTCCGGCAGGCATTGGGCGGTCATAAAGGGATCATCCGCCGCCTGGATCAGCCGGGTGGGCGTGGTGATCTCCGCCAGGCGCGGCGCCGCGCTGGCGCGTTCATAATAGTCCCACGCATCCCGGAAACCGTGCAG
>CAZHGU010000062.1:0-7262 GCA_964532105.1 uncultured Alcanivorax sp.
TTTTTTGGACAAGCAAAAAAACGTAAGGCGCCCGCCGGGGCGCGTCCCGGCTTGCCGCCCGACGGGCGGCGCGATCCGAAGATCGAACGCTGTAACCTTGTGCACGTATAAAATATGGGGGGTTACGTAACCCTCTCGTTTATAGCTAAACAATGGAGCTCATATGCTGGAACCCCAAACCGTCCAATGTCCCTATTGCTGGGAAACCATCGAGATCGTGGTGGATCTGTCCATCGGCGAGCAGGAATACATCGAGGACTGCTCGGTGTGCTGCAATCCCATTACCTTTCACATCATCCCCAACGGTTTCGGCGGCGCGGAGGTGCAGGCCTTCGGTCAGGAGGAATGACAGACCGGCTCAGGCACCGCGCCGCAGGGCCCAGCCCTCGCGCAGCAGCGGCAGGGCACAGACCAGGGTCACCGCTGCACTGGCGGCCACGAGGGCGGGCTCGGTCTGTCCCTCTTCAAGCAGAGGGGAACGGGGAATCAGTGCGAAGAGCAGCACCAGGGCCACCAGCCAGAGGCACAACGGCCAGGCAATGGTCAGTACCCGGTTCCAGCTTCGTCCCGTCAGCGCCCACAGGGCCGGGCCCGCCTTGAGCGCCGTCCAGGCCACAATGACGGCACCGATCACCAGCGCATTCATGAGGCGTCTTCCTCGCCCGGGCTGACCCGCAGGAGCTGGCCATTGTCGTGGTCGGTCAGCAGGTAGAGATAGCCATCCGGCCCCTGGCGCACCGCGCGGATCCGCCAGCCCTGCTCATCCAGATGCTTGTGCTCGTTCACGATTTCGGTGCCGTCCACTTCCAGATGGGCCAGATGGGTCATGACCAGCGCGCCCACGAACAGATCCCCCTGCCATTCGGGGAAACGCTCCGCCGTATAGAAGGCCATGCCCGAAGGCGCAATGGACGGGGTCCATTGATGAATGGGGCCGACCAGTCCCTCGCCGTGTTCGTCCGGCGCGATTTCGGGACCATGGTATTCCCGGCCATAGGTGGCTTTGGGCCAGCCGAAGTTCGCGCCCGCTTCGGGAATATTGATCTCGTCGCCGCCGCGCGGACCATGCTCGTGAATCCACAACTTTCCGGTTTCCGGATGCCGGGCAGCACCCTGGGGATTGCGGTGGCCATAGCTGTAGATGGCGTCCCGGGCATCGTCGCGATCGACGAAGGGATTGTCGTCCGGAATGGAGCCGTCCGTGTTCAAACGCAGCACTGATCCATTGTGGTCGCTCAGATCCTGCGCCCGGTCCCGTTGACCGCGCTCGCCCACGGTCATGAACAGATGGCCCTCACCGTCGAAGGACAGCCGGGAACCGAAATGCTTGGTGCTGTCCACGAAGGGTGTAGCCACAAAGAGGGTTTCGAAATCCGCAAGCTGATTGTCTTCCAGCCGGCCCCGGCCCAGATGGGTGGCGTTGCCACCCTCACCGGCGCCCGACCAGGTGAGATAGACATAGCGGTTGTCCGCGAAATCCGGATGCAGGGCCACATCCAGCAAACCGCCCTGATTGCGCGCATCCACCTCCGGCACGCCGCCGATTTCGGCGCGTGTCTCTCCCCCGGCGGAGAGCCGCTTCAATGCGCCCGAGCGTTCCGTGACCAGGATGTCGCCTTCCGGCAGAAAGGCCATTGCCCAGGGATGATCCAGTCCCTCCGCCACGGTCTCCACCTGCAGATCCGCCCGGCCGGCCCCGCAGGCCATCAGGGTCAGCAGGATACAGGATGCCAGCAGTTGCAATGGCTTCATGATTCACCTCCGTCGACCGATTCCGTCGCCTCGTTCCGCCGTTTGGTGTGCCGGAGCGCAAGCCAGGTTTCCGCGACTTCCAGTACCGCCACAACCAGGCAGGCCCACCAGGCATTGTCCAGTAACCAGATGGAGTGACCACGGGTAAAGAGGAAAAACAACACCGCGGCCACCAGCAACACGGTCACAATGGCCGCCTGCAGACGCAGATAGGTCTGATAGCGGAAACTGAGGAAAAGATATTTCACGCGCATATCCGAATGCATGGCAAGCCAATCCCGCCTCCAATGAGAACGATCCCATCATGCTCTACAGATCCGTAGTTGGCAAAGTCAGGAGCCACACAACAGGTTGACAACTCCACAGCCCCCTGCCCCATGAACCGATTACCCGGGTTTTGACAGAATGATCTTGATTGCATATGTTACAACATAACATTAAGGAAGAGATTATCTCATGCATTCTGTTCACAACTCGGGGCAATGCTCCCTGAAAGGCTTGCTCCGACTCACTATTACGGCTGCACTTTTGCTCCCGACGCCGTTCAACCCCGTGTCCGCCGACGAGGAAGAGACTGTGCTGGCCCCGCTGCAGGTGCAAGCGGGCGTCCCCGCGCCGGGCGGCCCCCTGTTGCAGGCACCGGATGTGGACATACTGGCCGGCGACGCCAGGGACCAGCGCGAGAGCGCGTCCCTGGGCGAAACCCTGAAACACCTGACCGGTGTGCAAAGCATCGGCGCCGGCAATCAGGTGGGAAAACCGGTCATCCGGGGGCTGTCCGGCAACCGCGTTCAGGTTCTGTCCAACGGTATCGGCGTGGACCACCAGCAGTATGGTACACGGCACGCGCCCGGCATCGACCCCTTCCTGAGCGAGCGGATCGAAGTCGTACGAGGGGCTTCAAGCCTGCTGTACGGCTCCGGCGCGCTGGGCGGCTCCATCGATGTGCAGCCGCTGGCGCTGGAGTTTACCGACGAAGGCGAGTCGCGTTTCGGCGGACAAACCCTGGTCGGATATTCCAGCAATAACGAGCAGAAGGACATCGGCTGGAAGGCCCATCACTTCGGTTCGAACTGGAGCATCAACGCGGGCATCATTGATCGCTCCGCCGGCCGGATCAACACACCGGACGACCCGGATGCCTTCAATCCGGATACGCCTTCTCCGTTTCACTCGCCCGCCCCCTCGGACACACCAGCCTACACCGGCGCTCTGGATTTCACCGACTTTGACCAGACCAACGGGCAACTGGGTCTGGGCCACAAAGGTGACTTCGGCGAGCTTCGTCTGCGCTACACCGGCTGGCGCAACGAGCACAATTTCCTGCTGCCGCCGCCGACCGGCAACCTGCCGCCGGGCCAAGGCCCCGAGGGCGTGGGCCAGAACCTGGCAAACGACGAACTGCAGCTGAGTGGCCACTTCCGCACCGGCGGCAACTGGCGCCTGAAGCCCACCCTGAGCTGGCAGAACAATCTGCGGCAATCCAATGCCGCGGGCATACCACGTTCGGGTCTGTTCGACGGTACTATTGAGCTGGAATTCGATCAGTATACGGGTCGTCTGGTCGGTGAACACGAAGCACTGGGCTGGTTCGACGCGGGCCAGCTCGGCGTCGAGGCGAAGCGCAAGGAACAGGCCTCGCGTGGAAGGACAGTCCTGGCACCGGGCGGCGAAACGCAGAACCTGGCGATTTTCGCCTTTGAGGAACGTACTCTGGGCGAGTTCACGCTTCAGACCGGCATCCGGCAGGATTGGCACAAGACCGTGGGCGACGCCGGCGAGACCCGGGGCCAGTTGAATTTCACCGGCCGTGATCAGAATGACTACACGGCCACGACCGGTTCCCTGGGGGCCGTCTACAGCGTGAACGACAGCCTGTCGCTTGTAACCAACCTGGCCCGCGGTTTTCGCGCGCCCACCCTGTTCGAGCTTTACGCCCGTGGCGTGCATGCCGGCGTGGCGGCCGTACAGCAGGGCAATCCGGATCTGGACGAGGAAGAGTCGCTTAACGCCGATCTGGGCCTGCGCTGGCACAGCTCCGGCTTTTCCGGCAAGATCACGCTCTACCGCAACCGCATCGGCGATTACATTTTCCTCCGGGATTCGGGCAACACCGCCGGTAACGGATTGCCCATCTTCAACTATCGCCAGACGGACGCCACCCTCACCGGCGGCGAAGTCGAAGCCCGGGCCATGGTGACCGAGCAGCTCGAACTGGCGGCAAGCTACAGTACCGTCGATGGCGAGAATGACGCCACCGGCGAAGACCTGCCCCTGCAACCGGCGGACGAAGTCACCGGTGAAGCCACCTGGTATCTGCCCGGCACCGGCGCCGTTCAGGCACCCTATCTGAGACTGGGCGTGCGTCATAACGCCAGCAAGGAGGCCTCTCCCGGCGAACCCTTCCAGCAATTCGACGAGGCGCCGTTCGGTACCGCCTCGACCGACGCCTATACGGTGGCGGATCTGTCGGCCGGCTTCGCACTGGGTACCATCAACGAACGTCGCCTCCAGTTGGACCTGGAGATTCGCAACCTGACCGACGAGAGCTATCGCGATTTTCTGGATACCTACAAGGGCTATGCCCTGAGCCCGGGCCGCGACTTCCGTGTCAAGGTGCGCGTGCCCTGGGGATCCTGAAATCGGCCGGCAGCGGCTGCGCGTGACGAGCATCGCCGCTGTTCAGCGCCCCCTCCGGACTTGCCAATCAGGTACAATCAAGCCATGGACGGCAACATTGTGCAGTGAACCATGACGCCAGCGGGAACCCGACATATACTGGATCAGGCGGCGGATACCTGTCGCGCGAACGGTTCCCGTCTGACCGCCAAGCGGCGGAATGTGCTCGAATGTCTTCTTCAGGCGGAAAAGCCGGTGTCCGCCTACGAGGTTGCGGATCTGTACGAGCGTTCATTCGGCGAATCCATTCGTCCCATGTCGGTGTACCGCATGCTGGACTTTCTGGTCGAAATGAGTCTGGCCCACAAACTCAAGAGTGCCAACAAGTACATCTTCTGTTCACACATCGTCTGCGACCACGATCACCAACTCCCGCAGTTTCTGATCTGCGAGCGCTGTGAACGCGTGGAGGAAGTGGCCATCGGCAAGAAGACTCTGGATTCGCTCACGGCCAGCGCCCGCCAGGCCAACTTCAAGCTCATGAGCCCGCAGATTGAACTCAACTGTGTCTGCCATCAGTGTCTGGAAGCCGAGGAAAACCAGAACTGAACAACGGAACGTGAGCACCCCTTATGCTTGTCAATATTCCCGCCAACATCATTACCGGTTTCCTGGGCTCGGGCAAAACCACGGCCATCCGGCACTTGCTGGCGCACAAGCCCGCCGGACAACGCTGGGCCGTGCTGGTCAATGAATTCGGCGAAACCGGCATTGACGCGGCCCTGCTGGCCGCGGACGCCATGGATGAGAACGAAGTTTATATCCGCGAAGTGCCCGGCGGCTGCATGTGCTGTGCCGCCGGTGTGCCCATGCGGGTAGCGCTCAATCAGCTGCTGGCCCGGGCGCGTCCTCATCGCCTGCTGATCGAACCCACAGGGCTGGGCCATCCGCAACAACTGCTGAAGACCCTGACCGGGGAAAACTTCGCTTCCGTGCTGGACATGCGCGCCGTGATCACCCTGCTGGACGCGCGCAAGCTGCACGACAGCCGCTATACCGGGCATCGGATCTTCCGGCAGCAACTGGCTGTCGCCGATCTGCTCGTGGCCAACAAGGCGGATCTGTACAGCGACCAGGACCGGGAACAACTGGACGCTTTTCTCGAAGCGAATCAGGAATTGAAAGACAAGCCCCGGCACCTCGTTGAACAGGGACAGCTGGATCCGGCCTGGCTGGAGGGAGCTTCAGGGCAGGGTCGAGCCACAACCCCGAGCCCGGTGCTCACCGGAAAACCGGATGCCGACGTTGACGATACCGGAGAACAGGCCCTGCCGGCTTCCGGTGTCCGGGCCACCCACAACGAGGGCGAAGGTTATGTCAGCTCGGGCTGGCGCTTCACGCCGGAACGGATCTTTGATTACGAGCAGCTCCGTGCACTGCTCGAAGACGTACCGGCCGAGCGCATCAAGGGGGTGGCGCACACGGATCAGGGCGCTTTCACCTTCAACCGTGAAGGCGAAACCCTGGACCATGCACCGGCCCATCATCAGGGGGAATCCAGGCTGGAAGTGATCGCCCGGGACGAACAGGCGCTGGAGGGGTTGGGACAACGTTTGCAAGGCTGTTTGCTGAACAACGTCCGCGAAACGCGTTAACGCGCGACCATGCCGTCATCGTCCGCCAGCGCGATCGCATTCAAATCCGTCATGATGAAACTCCCTTTTCCCGTACGTCGGTATGGATTACTGCAGCAGCGGGTGATCCTCCGGCAACTGCTTCGAGATCCAGATGGCCAGCTTGTGCCGCATGTTGGGCAGGCTGATATCTTCCTTGGCCAGGGGCTGGATCAGGTTGTCGTGCACCAGCAGCTTGTAGATGTACTCGATCTTGTCGTCCTGGGAGTCGGTCGGCTCGAATTTCGCCGCCCCGCGCTTTTCCGCGTACCTGGTGCCCACGCGGACCGCTTCCTTGATCAACTCGTGCTCGTTCTTGAGTTTCTTCGCGCTCACGGCCACCTCCCGTACAGTCGATTGCTGTTCAGCAGGATAGCACAGGCAAAGCCTTCATGAGCGCCGGAACAGCGCCGCCTGGGTGGGCGTGCCCAGCTCCGGGTCCTGCTCGCCGATGCCCTGGAAATTCACCCGGTAGCCGTGGCGTTCGGCCACGCGCCGGCACCACTGGCGGAAGCGCGCCCGGTTCCATTCAAAGCGATGATCCGGATCGCGGAAGGCACCCGGCGGCAGCCCCAGCAGGGGATTGTATTCCGCGTTGGGCGTGGTCACGATCAGAAAACAGGGCCGGACCCGGGCCAGGACGGTACGCTCAACGCCGGAGAGTTCACCCGGATTTACATGCTCAATGGTTTCCAGCATGACGCCCGCGTCGAATTCGCCCACCGACAGTGCCGGATCGGTAAAGGAAGCATTCAGCAGCTGTACCTGATCGGTCCTGTGCGCCAGCACGTCCTGCCGGGCCATCGCCAGCGCTTCGCGGGAAGACTCCACGCCCAGCAAATGGGTAAAGGCCGGTTCACGCCCCAGGCGCTCGAGCAGGACCCCCCGCCCACAACCGAAATCCACCACACTGCGCGCGCCTTCGCCGCGCAGCCAGGAAACCACCCGTTCCAGCCGCTGCTCATGCAGCTCGGTATGGACAATGTCGTCGCACGAAAGCTGCACTAGATCTCCCGGGTTTCGCGGAAGGTAACGTCGGGATACTTTTCCTCGGCCATCTGCAGATTCACCCGGGTGGGCGCGAGATAGGTCAGATGCCCGGCGCCGTCTTCGGCAAGGTTCTCGTAGGCCTTGCTGCGCATTTTATCCAGCTCGGCGTCGTCGTCCGCTTCCAGCCAGCGGGCGGTGACCACATTCACCGGCTGATAGGCGCAGTCC
>CAZHGU010000063.1:0-7222 GCA_964532105.1 uncultured Alcanivorax sp.
TGGTGTTGGGTGGAGAAGATCCAGGCGTTTTCCGTGCTGTCCCAGCGCTCGCGCGCATAGCCGATCCGGATATCGTTGAACAGACCCAGCAGAATATCCTCGTGACGGTGACTGTGGGTGATATTGGATAGTGTCTTGAAGCGGTCCTCGATGGAGGTCCAGCTGAGCCAGGGATAGCGCAGGCGCTGATCCTCCGGCGGCGCGGAAATGGGCCGGTCCACGGCTTCGAAGTGGTTTCGCTGATCGGTCAGGCCGATACGCCAGCGATGGACAGTGCCGTTCCGGCGGCCCGGCGACCAGCCCAGCTGGACGTTGCGGAACCGGCTTTCGCTACGGTACTGGTTAACCTCCACGTTGTTTTCCTCAATGGTTTTCAATTGACGGCTGTCCCGAACCGTCATGCTCGCCTCCCAGCGCGTGTCCAGCTCGAAAAAGGGGCGGGTCAGATTCAGGCTCTGCAGATCGCCATCCGAATTGTCCTCCAGATCCAGGTTCAAGCGGGTATGGTCGCCCAGAATATAGGGATGGGTATAGGAGAAAGTGCGGCCGTTGCGGTCGGCATCATCGAAAAAACCGAAGGAGATCTTCTGTCCCGTACCCGCCAGGTTGCGCTCGGTGACGCCGACCGAGGTGCTGTTTTCCCCACCGGAACGTGAGGCGGATGCCGTGGGATTGAGTGTCCAGATATCGCGTACCACGGCCAGCAGATGAATCCGGTCGCCACAGATCTGCCGGGGCAGGATCATGGCGTCAATGAGATAATTCCTTTCACGCAGGATCCGTTCGTTTTCCCGCACCTTTTGTGGATCCAGACCCGTGCCCGGCTCCACGATCATCTGACGTTCAACGGTGCTCTCACGCGTGTTGATATGCAGGGTGTTGGCCGTGCGGAACAGCCAGTTGTCTTCTTCCGGATTGTCTTCATTGAAGATCGGCAGCACGACATACTCAATGCCGGCGATTTCCATACCGCGGTAGTCGTCATAGTTGACACGCTTGCGTGTATCGACGAATTCGAACAGGGCCGGATCGTCACGGGAAAAAAGAGTGCGGCATTGCGCTGTGGTGGATTCCTCATCGGCACGGGAGGCGCCCGCAAGGCTGCACAGCAGGACAAGCAACAGCAATCGAGAATGCATAGCGGGCGCCGGCCTCGTACCACTCAAGCATCTGGTTTCCATAATCCACGGTAGCCGCGCGCGGCAGCACGCCGCAATGATTTTTCAATTATCCCTTACCAGGCGATTGCGCCCCTTTTTCTTCGCCTTGTAGAGCGCGTCGTCGGCACGTTTGAAGGTGCGGGCGGCGTCGTCTTCCCCGCGGGCCAGACCGGCACTGACGGTAATGGTGTTTTCCGGGCTGTTTTTCTTCTTGCCCCGCTCCTCGGATCCGGTGCGTTGACCCCGGATCCGGAAGGGGGTATTGGCTACCTCGGCACGGACGCTGTCCAGCGCGTTGCCCGCGCGGTCAAGGTCGTCATGGGGGAACAGGATGGCGAATTCCTCGCCGCCATAACGGAAGGCGCGTCCCCGTTCGCCCACCCGCGCCAGTGCGGTTGCCACCCGGCGCAGCACCTGATCGCCCACAGCATGGCCCCATTGGTCGTTGAATTTCTTGAAATGGTCCACATCCAGCATGCCCAGGCTCCAGCGCGCGGGCCGGGCACGCAGGGCGTCCTGCAGTGCGCGCCGGTTGGGCAGATCGGTGAGTTCGTCCCGGTACGCCAGTTGCCAGGCGTGCAGCAGCAGACCCGTCCACACAGCCAGCACCGCCGCGGCCGTGGCGCCGGTCCGGGGCAGCGGCCAGCTGTGGGGCAGCATGCTCATCAGGGCCACCAGGGCGCCGCCCAGGGCGAGATCCGCGGGCGCGGCCCGGAGGAGCAAACGGATCAGTACGCCCGCGGCGAGCACACCGGCAAGCAGGGTAAGAGGTGAAAGGAGATGGCCGCGCCAGGCGAATTCGAAGCGTAGCCATTGCTCCACATGCAGGGCCGGTTCGCCGTCGCGCCACCACAGGGCGAGCAGGATCAGAATCAGGGTCAGCACCCAGCCGCCGGCCGGCCCGTTCCAGCCCGCTTCCCGGAACCAGGGCAACACGCCGAGTCCGACCACAGGCAGCACCACTGCGGCATAAGGCAGTGGCGTGAAATGGCTGCCCAGACCCGCCAGCACGATCAGGATCAGCGCATGGGTGAGTCGCCACTGGGCGAAACCGGCGGCCAGAAACGCGCCCACCCCCGCCAGCGCCAGCGCGGCCAGATCCAGGGTTGCACCCCAGTCACCGAAAAGTCCGGGCTGGAGCCGATGCAGCGTCAGCAGAGCCAGCGGCCACAACAGCGCGATCATCAACAGGCGCAGGCGTTGCAGCACGACCGCGAGATACCCCATGGAACCCCTTGTCAGTTCCGGCGTTTGATTATTGCAGACAACAGAACATGAAGGATCGTGAAACCCGGCTATTTCATGGCGATGGCGCTGATTCTTCCGGCAGTTCGTACACGGCCAGGCCGTCGTGCGTCAGGCTGCCGAGATAAAGCCGGTTTTCGTGCTGATCCACGCCGGTGATCGGATGATAGCTGTCCGGGCCCTTGTACTGGAGATTGTGCGTGATCTCGCCGTCCGGGGTCATACCCAGGACAAAAGCGTGGGGCGCCGGTTGCGGCTGCAATGCCTGCGGCAGGCGAAAGGCCATCTTGCGCAGGAAGGGCCAGGGCGCGAGCGTGTCCAGTGCCTGATTGCGCGGCGCATAGAGCGCGATCCAGATGGTGTCCTCGCCGTCGCTGCGGATGTTGTCCGGCAGGCCGGGCAGATTCCCGATCAGCACTTCGTGTTCACCGGCCCGTTCGCCGTCGAGATGATAGCGCAGGATGTCATAGTTGCCCGTCTGGGCCACCAGGACGGCGTCCTGATCCGGCGTCAGGGCCACGCCATTGGCGAACTGCAGATCGGTCAGCAGGACCCGGGTTTCGCCGGATTCCGGGTTGTGGCGCAGCAACCGGCCGTGGCCGCGGTGTTCGAGAATATCGTCGCGACCCTCGCGTTCGGGACCGAACTTGCTCGAGGCATCGGTGAAATAGATCATGCCGTCATCGGCCACGGCGACATTATTGGTGAAACCGAAGGCCCGGCCGTTGGCTTCGGTGGCCAGTACCGTGACGGCGCCGCTGTCGTCGATGCGCAGCAGGCCGCGATAGCCGTCGGCGACGATCAGGCGTCCCCGCGGATCAAAATCCAGTCCCAGGGGCCGTCCGCCGGTACGCGCCAGCACATCCGGCTTGCTGCCGTCCGGCTCCAGGCGCACTACACGGCCGTCGGCATAGCCGGTGTAGATATGGCCCTCGTCATCGACCAGTACATCCTCGCCGCCGGTGCCATGGCCCCGGGCCAGCAATTCCACGTCCCCGAGCCGGTCGTTTTGCGCGTATCGCCCTTCCAGTCCGGGCGCCTCGGGCGGCTCCCAGGCCACCGGATCAATGGGCACGGGCCAGAAGAACAACCAGCCCAGCAGCGCGAGCACCACAACGAGGAGAATTTTTTTCATGTCGGACCCCGTGTTCGCAAAACAGCCCGTAGTCTAGGTGAGTGGTGAGACCCCGGCAATGCAGTGTTTCGCACCGTGAAAATAAAGAAAGGCAGGAAACCGGGTGTTGTGAGCGAACGGGAAGGAGCGAGGCGCGAGGATAAAGGCACTGTAGGAGAGGCATCCCTGCCTCGACCTGCTAGCGCGCCCAGACTACTCCGCCCTGTTTCTGCCACTCGGGCAGCTTGTCGCGGTAGTAATCCTCGATCACATTGCGCTTGAGTTTCATGGTGGGGGTGAGCATGTCGTTTTCCACGCTCCAGGTTTCGGGCACCACCACCAGCGCGTCCAGTTTCTCGTGGGCTTCGAGCTCGCTGTTGACCCGTTCAAGCAGTTTTTCCAGCCCTTGCTTGTACTGCTGGACTTCCTTTTCGTCGTCCAGCAGGTGACCGATTTCCTCTTCGGACAGGCAAATCAGCACAATGGGCTGGGTCAGGTTGGCGCCGGTAACACAGGCCTGTTCCAGGCCCGGGTGTGCGACCAGCTTGTTCTCGATGGGTGCGGGAGCGACATACTTGCCTTTTTCGGTCTTGAAGATTTCCTTGACCCGGCCGGTAATGCGCAGTCGGCCCTGCTTGTCGATTTCGCCCACGTCGCCGGTGTGCAGCCAGCCGTCCTCGCTCAGCGTTTCCCGGGTCTTTTCCGGTTCCTTGTAGTAGCCGTCCATATTGGCCGGGCTGCGCACCAGGATCTCGCCGCCTTCACCGATCCTGCATTCCACGCCCGGATGGGGCTGGCCCACCCAGCCCACATACTGGTCGCCGGCCGGCGTGGCATGGGACCAGGCCATGTTCTCGGTCATGCCGTAGACCTCGAGAATCTCCAGGCCCAGTTTGCGGAACCAGTTAATGACCTCGGGCGACAGCGCCGAGGCCCCGGACAGCGCAATCCGGCACTGGTCCAGACCCATGGCGCCGAGCACCTTTTTCTTGATGACGCGGTTGAGCAACGGAATTTTCAACAGTTTGTCCAGCTTTTCCGGCGGCATCTTGTCCGCCGCTTTCTGGTAGAACTTGTTCCAGATGCGCGGCACGGCGAAGAACAGGGTCGGTTGGGCGCGCTGAATGTCCTCGCCGAAGGTTTCCAGGGATTCGGCGAAATAGACTTTCTGGCCCACATAGAGCATGGCCAGTTCCACGGCCGCGCGTTCGGCCACGTGGGACAGCGGCAGATAGGAAATCATGCGGTCCTTCGATGTCATGCCGTACACGTCGGGCAGCTGGTTGCCCATGACGGTCAGGCTGCCGAAGCTCTGCATGACGCCCTTGGGCATGCCCGTGGTGCCGGACGTGTAGATGATCGTGGCCAGCTCATCGTCGCTCGGCTGATGAATCTGGTCTACCGGCAGCGGCTCGTTCTCGCGCACAATCTGCGTCCAGTCCGTGAAGCGGTTGCGCGCTTCGTCCGGGGCCAGGGAAAACGCGGCCGTGTCGATGTTCTCCGGAATCCCCTTTCTCGCTTCGTCCCAGGTGTCGAGCTTGCCGGCGAAAAAGAGCCGGGATTCCGAGTGTTCAACGATGTGCTCGACCGTTTCAGCGGTCACGGTGGGGAACAGCGGGACGCTGACATGCCCGGCCATCCAGATGGCCAGATCCGCCATGATCCATTCGGCGCAGTTTTTCGACATCAGCGAGATTTTCGAGCCCTGGGGAAAGTCCTTGCTTTTCAGCCAGGCGGCGACGCGCCGGGTTTCGTCGTCCATTTCCTTCCAGGTGTATTCACGGGTCTGTCCGCCGCCGAGCGGCTGGACCATGGCCACTTCCCCGGCCTGGCTTTCCACCCGTTCCCGGAAGGCCTCCAGCGGGGTTTTGTCGGTCCTGGTGTTGGTATTCATCGTGTGCTCCCGAGCAGTGCTCCAATCGAAACAGCCCAAATAGTGGCCAAAGCACGGCTCTGGTGCAATCCCGGCCGGCGTTCGGTGCACGGGCGTAGCCGGCTTTGTGCCGGCCCGGCTGATCCCGGTTTAATTTGTTGAACCCCTGTCCCGGCTGTATTAGTGTTCCAGAGACCAACCAACAAGACATGGGGGTTTTGTCATGATCCGATTTATACCCGGGACGGGTTTGATGGTCCTTCTGGCCGCATTCATGGCCGGCTGTGCATCCACCAGCGGCAGCGGCAACTACGACCAGAATTACGATTTCGCCAGCGTGAAGCGCGTGGCCGTGGTGGCGGTAGAAGGCGCCTCGGCGGTCAACCGCGAGGCGGCGCAGAATCAGATCGCGAGCATGTTCAACCAGGAGCTGCTGGGCAAGGGCTATTCCCCGGTGGAACGGTCCCAGATCAAGTCGGTCATGGACGAGCAGAAGTTCGCCCAGTCCGATGTGACGCGCGCCAGCGGCGCGGCCGAGCTGGGCAAGATTCTCAATGTGGATACCGCCGTCATTCTGAACGTGCCCCAGTACGGCCAGCTCATGGAGATGAGCGCCAAGATGGTGGACGTGGAGAGCGCGCGCATTATCTGGAGCGCCAATGGCAGCGCCAAGACGGGCGCGGGCCTGAATGAAAAGGCCGGCGCCTTCCTGGGCGCCGTGGGCGGTGCCGTGGGCGGCCATCAGGCGGATAGCACTGGTGGTGCCGTCGTGGGCGGCGCCGCCGGGGCCGCGGGCGGTTCCGTCGCTGGCGAGGCCATGACGCCCCAGCGTCAGGAACAGGCCGCCAAGTTGGTGAAGAAACTCAGCGAGAGCCTGCCGAGTTCCTCGGGCGCAACGGGATCCTGAACCATGGGTATCAGGACATTGCGGGCAAAGGGAACGGCCGGCGCCCTGCTGGCCGGACTGGCCCTGGCGGCCGGTCCGGCGGGGGCGGCCGAGCCCAGAGTGGCGGTATTCGATTTCGACCTGGGCAATTCGGTGACCGTGGAAGCCGAAGTACGCACGGACGAGGGCAAGGAGACCGCGCGGCTGGAGCGCTCGCGCCAGACCAATCTGCTCACCAACCGGTTGATTGACGCGCTGGTGAACTCGGGCGAGGTGTCCGTGGTGGAACGCGACGAGATCAACCGCATCCGGGACGAAGCCGACCTGAGCCGGTCCGATCTGAGCGACCCGGACCAGGCCATGGAAATCGGCAAGCTGGTGGGCGCGGATTACATGATCTTCGGCGCCATCACGCGCGTGCAGCCCACAGTGGAAGTCGACCGTCTGCCCTATGACGCGGGGGTCGAGCGCACCATCACCATGAGTCTGGGCGCCAATGCGCGGCTGGTGAATGCCGAGACCGGGGAAGTGGAAGCCTCCACGGATCTGTCCGTGGAAAAGTCGGAAAGTGAAACCAATCCCGGTTCCAGCAGCCATCGCGTTACGGAGAGCTTCCAGCAGGAGGCTTATGACGAGCTGGCCGGGCGCATGGCCACGCGCCTGCTGGATGCGCTCAATCCCGTGCGCGTGGCGCGCCAGAGCGGCGATCAGGTGTATCTGGCCCGCGGCAACATGACGCCGGGCAGCTTCTGCAAGGTGGTCAGCGAAGGCGAGACCATCACGGATCCGGATACCGGCGAGGTGCTGGGCAGTACCGAGCAGGAACAGGCCCTGCTGAAAGTGGTCAAGGGCATGGACAAGCTTTCGGTCGCCGAGGTGGAAGAGTGGCTGGGTGACAGCAAGAGCCTGGAAGAGGGTGCTCGCTGTCGGCCGGCCTCCGAGCC
>CAZHGU010000064.1:0-7214 GCA_964532105.1 uncultured Alcanivorax sp.
CAAGGCGCGCCGACGCAGGCGTACTGCCTGTACGTCAAGGAGGCGCAACGCCGAGTCGAAGTCAAAAGGACCGGGCCCGAAGGGTGATTCCGGAAAGCGCAAGATTTCCGGAATCACAGACGCGAGCCATGGGCCATCCGGAGGGTCCCCTTAAACGTTAAACCGAAAATGAACAATATCGCCGTCCTGGACAATATAGTCCTTGCCCTCCAGGCGTAGCCGGCCGGCGTCCTTGGCGCCCTGTTCGCCGCCCAGTTCGATGAAGTCCTCGTAGCTGGTCACCTCGGCGCGGATAAAGCCGCGTTCGAAATCCGAGTGAATCACGCCCGCCGCCTGGGGCGCGGTGGCGCCGCGCGGCACGGCCCAGGCACGTACTTCTTTCGGCCCCGCGGTGAAATAGTTCTGCAGGCCCAGCAGTTGATAGCCCGCGCGGATCACCCGGTTCAGGCCCGGCTCCTCCATGCCCAGATCATTGAGGAACTCCGCCTTTTCCTCTTCTTCCAGTTCAGCGATTTCCGCCTCGATGCGCGCGCATAGCGGCACTACCACGGCGTTTTCCGCCTCGGCACGCTCGCGTACGGCGTCCAGGGCCGGATTGTTCTCGAAACCCTCTTCATCCACGTTGGCGATGTACATCACGGGCTTGAGGGTCAGCAGGTTCAGGCTGCGCACGCGCTTGTGCTCATCGGCGTCGAGTTCCACCAACCGGGCCGGCTGACCTTCCTCCAGCGCGGGCAGGAGCTTGTCCAGTACTGCCAGCTCGGCGGCGGCGTTCTTGTCACCACCCTTGGCCGCCTTGCCCGCCCGGGTATGGGCCTTGTTTACCGTCTCCAGATCCGCCAGCGCCAGCTCCGTGTAGATGGTGTCAATATCCGATACCGGCGCCACCTTGCCGGAGACATGGGCAATGTTGTCGTCCTCGAAACAGCGCACCACATGGGCGATGGCGTCGGTTTCGCGGATATTGGCCAGGAACTGGTTGCCCAGCCCCTCGCCCTTCGAGGCACCGCTGACCAGCCCGGCGATATCGACAAACTCCATGGCCGCCGGAATTACCTTCTCGGGCTTGACCAGCTCGGCAATGCGATCCAGGCGCGGATCGGGCACCGGCACCACGCCGGTATTGGGCTCAATGGTGCAGAAGGGAAAGTTTTCCGCGCCGATGCCCGCCTGGGTGAGCGCATTGAACAGGGTGGACTTGCCCACATTGGGCAGGCCCACGATACCGCAATTGAAACCCATGAAAGCCTCCGCATTTTCAGGGCGCGTAATGCTACGCAAGGCGCGCGCGGAACGGAACCGCCCGCGCGCCTGCCGCCGATCAGAACGATCCGGTGCCGTCTATTGACAGACCCGGGGTGCGAAGGGCTCACTACGCGCACTTGTGCAGTGCCGGCCCCGATCCCCGGGGATACAGGCACCAACCCGGAGCCGGCAGGAGCCCGTCATGAGTCATTCCCGCATCCTGTTCCAGTTTCCGGTTTCGCATTACTGTGAAAAAAGCCGCTGGCATCTCAGCCACAAGGGGCTGGAGTTCGGCGAGCGCAATCTGCTGCCGGGCCCCCATCGTTTCTTTACCCGTCGCTATACCGGCATGAACACCCTGCCCGTGCTGCGCGACGGCAGTGACTACACCGGTGATTCCTCCCGGATCGCGCTCTATCTGGAAAGACATTACCCCGAGGCGCCGCTCATCCCCGAAGTGGGCCATGGGCGGCGTCATGTCCAGGAAATCGAGGATCAGTTCGACCGCATCGGGGTCCATGTGCGCCGGTGGCAGTACGGCCACCTGCTGGACCAGCCCGATGTCATGGAAGCCATGCTGGCCCCCTTCCGTGGTCCGGCGCTGTTCAAGCGCCTGCTGGCGCCCATCGCCCGCGAGCGCGTACGCAGCCTCTACCAGGTGGATCCACACACCGTGGCCCAGTCGGAAAAGCGGGTACTGGAAGGCATGGACCGGGTGGAACGGCTCATCCAGGGCGACCCGGAGCGTTATCTCCACGGGGATCGCCTGACCCTGGCCGATGTCACCGCCGCCGCCATGCTCGCGCCCGTCGTGCGCCCGCCGGACAGCCCCTGGTCGCTCATCCCGGAAGACGCCATGCCCAGGTCCATGCGGCGTTTCATGGAAAAGGCCCGTTCCCGGCCGGCGGGACAATGGGTGCTGGCGCGTTACGAGCAGGACCGCCACGCCGTGGCCGGACAACTGCACGCCGCCTGAAGCCTCCGCGGCGGACTTGACAGTCCCCGCCCGCTGCCCGAGAATTCCGCGCCTCTGCGGGGCTACGTAGCTCAGTTGGTTAGAGCACAGCATTCATAATGCTGGGGTCGGTGGTTCAAGTCCACCCGTAGCCACCATCTCCCTTGATCCCGTTTCCACGGGCCAGTCCTTCCCGATTCCCGCATCGCCGGCCTTGGCCCGGGAACTCTTGCGTCTTGTCGTGTTCACAGCATCATAAGGGTGAACACGGGATCGGTGCTGCTTCCGCCGGGCGGACGACAGTGCTCCCGCGTTGCCTTTTTGATCTGTCCTCAACAGAACAGGAGAAAAAACAATGCAGGTACTGATTCGCTCGCTGGCGCTGTTCGGCGCCCTGGTGCTGGCCGCCTGCGACTCGGGCGTGATGGGCCCGTCGCTGGAAGACTTCAAGAAGGTGGAAGAAGGCATGACCCGTTCCGACATCCAGGATCTGGTGGGCAAGCCCAGCACCGACGCGCAGAACGAGAAGACCAAGGACCGGCTCCGCGAGGTCTGGGTCGCGGGCAACTACAAGCTGGCCGTGGACTATGAAGACGACGAGGCCGTGAATGTGGTCGTGTCCTCGCTGGATGGCTCCGGCGTGCCCGGCGAAGACGACGGCGACCAGCCCGCCGAGCCGGCCACGCCGGATGCGCCGGAGGACCAGATGCAGCAACAGCCGTCCGAAACGCCCTGAAGCGCCGGCTCCGCCCGCTCGGGGCTACTCCGGAATCAGGGCCAGCTTGCGCGCGCGGGGCCACTGCTTGAGCTCGGCCTCGCGCCGGCAGGCGGTGGCCCGGTCCGGAGCGGATTCCGTATAGACCAGGGTCACGGGACGCCGGGCGCGCGTGTAGCGCGCGCCGCCGGCGGCCCGACCATTGTGTTCATCCAGCCGCCGGCCCGGGTCACGGGCCACCCCGGTGTAGAGGCTGCCGTCGCGGCAGCGCACCATATAGACATACCAGGCATTCGTGCGCTCCATGGGTTGGTATGATGCCAGCACTACCACACAAAGGGGAGCGGCACGTCATGATTACCTATCTCTACTGGCTGCTGGTGGGCGCACTGGTGGTGGCCGCGCTGTTCGGCATCGGCATGCGCCTGCAACGCTGGAAACCCGCGCTGATCACGGCCCTGGTGGTGCTGGCGGCCGGTTCCGGCCTGTACTACTTCTGGCTGGAACAGATGTTCGTCAAGCGCTGGGGCGGCACCATGACCATCAGGATCCCCGAGGATCAGCGCCATATCCATGCCACCTGGAAGCAGGACAATCTCTGGATCCAGAACTACGATCCGGAAACCAACACCTGTGTTTTCAATGAATACTCCCGGGGCAATGTGCTCGAGGGCCGGGTCCGGATCAAGAACTGCGACCCGCTGCAGGTGGGCAACCGGCCGACGCGGGATCAGTGATCCGGAAAGCGCCAGTGCCCGAAACAGGCGCGTAAGTGAGCGCTTGCGAGGAAGCCCGGAATTGTCTGTTTCGACACAGGTGAACGGGCAATCCGGCTGGACTTTACCCGGCTGAATCACTACAGTTAGCGCCCGAAAATTACCGTGGGGTGAATGCCACTGCCCGAACAGGACGTGCGATCCCGCCCGGATCGCAAGTGCCTGATTTGCCAGCGCCCTGGATTCGGCAACCCGGTTCGGCCGGTTTCCCGGCCGGCGTCCGCGGGGCTCAGGGATCCGGCAACCAGCTCCACCGCATTATCCGCGTTACTTTCCAGGGGGCCGCCCGTTTGCGGCGACGATTGACGCCGCCCGCCCGTGGGTTGGGTCTGTGGCGGCGAGAGTACAACAGGGAGCACACGCATGCAGTCAAAACCCTTCCTCCGTGCCGTCACCGCGTTGACGACCGGGCTGATCAGCACCCAGGCGTTGGCCGCCGACTGGACGGAGCGTTCTGATGTGAATCTGCGGCCCGGAGTCACCGGGATCAGCCAGGAGGTCTACGACCTCCACACCATCATCCTGGGCATCTGTACCGCCATTGGCCTGCTGGTGTTCGGTCTGATCATGTGGTCCGCGATCCGCCACCGGCGCTCCCGCCGCCCGAAGCCGTCGGATTTCCATGAAAACATCTACCTGGAAGTGCTCTGGACGGTCATTCCCTTCATTATTCTGGTGGCCATGGCCATTCCGGCCACCAAAGTGCTCATCGAAATGGAAGACACCGCCTCCGACGCGGAGCTGATCGTCAAAGTGACCGGCCATCGCTGGAACTGGAGCTATGACTATCTCCAGTACCAGGATCAGAAGCAGCTGGATGTTTCCTTCTTCTCCCGGCTGGCCACCCCGGAGGAGGCTTACCAGAACCCGGTGCTGGACTCCGGCCTCTTCCCCTACGGCACGGCCAGTGAAAACGCCGGCCAGCCCGATCCGGAGAAAGCACCGGATTACATGCTGAAAACGGACCAGCCGCTGGTAATCCCGGCCGATCAGAAGGTGCGGTTCCTGGTCACCTCCTCGGACGTAATCCACTCCTTCTATGTTCCGGATTTCGGCATCAAGAAGGACGCCATTCCGGGACTGGTCAACGAAACCTGGACCCGGGTGCCGGCCAGCCAGACGGGGACCTATTACGGCCAGTGCGCCGAGCTCTGCGGCAAGGGCCACGCCTTCATGCCCATCGAGGTAGAAGTCAAGCCGCAGGACGAATTCGAGACCTGGCTGGCGCAGAAGCAGGAAGAAGCCGCCGCCGCGCCGGATCTCTCACCCTTCGCCGATGTCGACGAGGCCATGGAACTGGGTGAAACGGCGTACAACCAGAACTGCGCCGTCTGCCACTCGAAGGACGGTTCCGGCGGTACCGGCCCGGCCTTTGTAGGCTCGGATATCGCCACGTCCGAAGACAGGCTGGAAGATCACATCGACATCGTTGTGAACGGGCAGAACGCCATGCCGGCGTTTGACGCCCAGTTGACGCCGCGTGAAATTGCCGCGGTCATTACCTATGAGCGCAACGCCTGGGGCAATGACACCGGTGATCTCATTCAACCCGAAGACGTACAGTAAGGGAGGGGATGGCAATGACCTCGGTTGCAGCAACCCATGAGGATCACCACGATCACCATCACGCCCCGACCGGGTGGCGCCGGTGGCTTTACAGCACCAATCACAAGGACATAGGCACGCTCTACCTCTGGTTCAGCTTTGCCATGTTCCTGGTCGGTGGCCTGATGGCCATGGTCATCCGGATGGAGCTGATGTACCCGGGCATGCAGGTGGTGGCACCGGACTTCTTCAACCAGATGACCACGGTGCACGGACTGGTCATGGTCTTCGGTGCCGTCATGCCGGCCTTTGTGGGACTGGCGAACTGGATGGTGCCGCTGATGATCGGCGCCCCGGACATGGCCCTGCCGCGGATGAACAACTGGTCCTTCTGGATCCTGCCGTTCGCCTTCGCGATCCTGCTGTTCTCGGTACTGATGAGCGCTTTCGGGCCCGGCAACCCGCCCGCGCCCAACTTCGGCTGGACCTTCTACGCGCCCCTGTCTTCGGAATACGGGCCGGCCAGCACCGACTTCTTTGTGCTATCCGTCCACATGATGGGGATCTCGTCCATCATGGGCGCGATCAACGTCATCGTCACGGTATTCAACCTGCGCGCGCCGGGCATGACGCTCATGAAAATGCCGCTGTTCGTGTGGACCTGGCTAATCACCGCCTTCCTGCTGATTGCGGTCATGCCCGTGCTCGCCGGCGCGGTCACCATGGTGCTCACCGACCGGCACTTCGGCACCGCTTTCTTTGACGCCGCCGGCGGCGGGGATCCTGTGCTGTTCCAGCACATCTTCTGGTTCTTCGGCCATCCCGAGGTCTACATCATGATTCTGCCGAGCTTCGGCATTATCTCGTCGATCGTGCCCACCTTCGCGCGCAAGCCGCTGTTCGGTTATTCGTCCATGGTCTATGCCACGGCCTCGATCGCCCTGCTGTCCTTCCTGGTCTGGGCGCACCACATGTTCACCGTAGGCATGCCGCTCGCCGGCACCCTGTTCTTCATGTACATGACCATGCTGATCTCGGTGCCCACGGGCGTGAAGATCTTCAACTGGGTGGCGACCATGTGGCGCGGCTCCATCACCTTCGAGCTGCCCATGAAATGGGCGCTGGCCTTTGTGGTGCTGTTCACCATCGGCGGGCTCTCCGGGCTGATGCTGGCGCTCGTGCCCATCGACTTCCAGTACCACGACACCTATTTCGTGGTGGCGCACTTCCACTATGTACTGGTTTCCGGCGCCATCTTCGGCATCTTCGCCGCCGTGTACTACTGGCTGCCCAAGTGGTCCGGCGTGATGTACGACAGGTTCTGGGGCGAGGTGCACTTCTGGAGCTCGCTGGTGTTCGTGAACCTGCTGTTCTTCCCCATGCACTTCGTGGGCCTGGCCGGCATGCCGCGGCGCTATGCCGACTATGCACTGCAGTTCGCGGACTACAACTGGTGGATTTCCATCGGCGGCTTCGGCTTCGGCCTGAGCCAGCTCGCCCTGCTCTATGTCGTACTCAAGTGCGCGCGCAAGAAGGGCGAGCCGGCACCCGACAAGCCCTGGGATGGCGCCGAGGGCCTGGAGTGGACCGTGCCTTCGCCGGCACCCTTCCACACCTTTGAAAAGCCGCCGCTGATCAAGTAACTGAACAAGGGGCCCGCCCGCGCGGCGGGCCGGGGATCCGGGAGTACATTCATGACTGAACGAACCGAAGAATATTATGTACCCGAGGGCAGCCCGTGGCCGCTGGTGGCCTCGGTGGGGCTCTTTCTGATCGCCGTGGGCGGTGCCAACTTCATTCAGCAAAGCACCGCCTATGGCGAAACCCTGGGCAATGAAGGCAACTGGGGCCACTGGGTACTGGCCGCCGGCGCCATCTGGATGATCGTGACCCTGTTCTACTGGTGGCGCGATACCATCCGCGAATCCCTGGGCGGGCTGCACAGCACCCAGATGGACATCTCCTACCGGCAGGGTAT
>CAZHGU010000065.1:0-7201 GCA_964532105.1 uncultured Alcanivorax sp.
TGCTCTCTGTGGTTAAATCAACCGCAAATCGGCATGCGGCCCTCAATGCACCCGCATTCCCGGTGATAGTCCGCGCTGGTGGATGCTCACGATCAGTTGATCCTCCAGCGCGAAGCGTTCCTCCAGCTTTTCCAGCAGATTCGACAGGCGCCGGGGCAGGGTGTCCAGCTGGGCATCGCAGGATTCCGGGGACGCGAAGTCCTCGTTGAAGGCCAGTGCCTCGTCGGTGGAGTCTTCCAGTCGCTGCAGGATCTGGCCCGCCCGTTCGGCGTTTTCGCTGTTGAAGCAGCGGGCCTCGTGGACCAGTTCCCGGTATACCTCGAAATGCCCCGCGCTGATGTAATCCATCAGCACCTGACAAAACTGTTGCACCCGGTAGTGAACGGGCACGCCGTCGAAAGTGAGCCCGCGGATGCCGCGCACGGCGCAGAGCAGATAGAGCAGGCGGCGGCGTTCTTCCAGCCAGTGCTGCACCAGGGATTCAATACGCTGCCATTGATCCCTTGCTTCGTTCGATTCGACCGTCATGGCGGTTCCCTCCCTTGGTGGTTCCCCGCATAACGCATGGGCCATTCAACATAGACCCGCTGTGGCAAGGGGGGCAATGGGGCCCGCGTGACTTTCGCCGCACTTTGTCTGGTGTGTCTGAAAAGTCTTGTGTTTCAGGGACTTGCCGAAAGACAGATTTGTCATAACGAAAGCGCTGGTTGTTGCTTCGCTGGATATACGAAGAACAACATAGCGGACATCGGAAAGAGGCGTGGGCGTCCGTTCAGGGCAGCAGCCAGCCGGCGACCGCGGGCCAGAGCCAGGGCAGCAGGGCGGCGGTGACGGCGCCGGTGAGGCCCAGGGCCAGACTGGCGAAAGCGCCGGCGCGTTCGCTGTATTCAAAGGCGCGGGCCGTGCCGATGCCGTGGCCCACCAGGCCCAGGGTAAAGCCGCGCACCCGGTCGTCGGTGATGCGCATGAGCCGGAACACGGGCGGGCCCAGGAGCGCGCCCAGAATGCCGGTGATGGCTACCAGCCCGGCGGTCAGCGGGGCGTCGCCGCCGGTAAAGGGGATGACTTCCAGCGCGATGGGGGTGGTGATCGACTTGGGCGCCACGGAACCCAGCACCAGGGCGGGCGCGTCCAGCCAGGCGGCCAGGGCCAGGCTGATGCCCGAGGCCAGACCGGCGCCGGCCAGGGTAGTGATCAGTACCGGTTTCCAGGCCTGGCGGATGGTCTGGAGCTGGCGGTACAGCGGCCAGGCCAGGGCCACCGTGGCCGGGCCCAGCAGGAATTCCAGCACGAACGTCTGCTCGCGATAGCGTTCATAGGGAATGTCCAGCCAGAGCAGAATCCCCGCCACCGGAATCATGGCCAGCAGAAAGGGATGGAACAGCGGAAAACTGTTGCTACGGCCGTAGAGCCACTGGCCCAGCCGGTAGCTGCCCAGGGTGAGCAGCAGGCCGAACAGCGGGGTTTCCACCAGTGCGCTCATGAGTCCTTCCCGAGCAGCAGCCGGAAGAGGCCGGCGACCAGCGGCAGCGCCAGCAGGGTGCCCGCGCCAATGGCCAGCACCAGGGCATCGGCATGGGGGGCGTATTGCTCCCATTGCAGAACCAGGCCCACGCCGATGGGAAAGAACAGCAGGGTGAGATGGCGGATGAGCATGTCCGCCGCCGGTGCCACCCGTTCGCTGAAGAAACTGTGCCCCAGCAGGGCGACCAGCAGGAGGAGCATCCCCGCCACCGGGCCCGGCAGGGGCAGATCCAGCCACCGCACCAGCGCCTCGCCGGCCAGCTGGAAGACCAGCAGGATCAGCAGGCCGTCAAGCATGGGGCCGGATGAGCTGCACCAGGGCCATGCCCAGCAGGATCACGAAGACCACCAGGGACCAGCCGGGAATGGTCAGCCCCAGAAACTGCCAGCTGGTATCCGCGCATTCGCCGGAACCCTGGAAGATGGTGGTGATGACTTCCCAGAGCGGGAATACATCGAGCATGTAGTCGAGATCCGGTCCGCAGGCAGGCACCTGATCTTCCGGCAGTTGCTGCAGCCAGAGATGACGAATGGACACGGCGCCGCCCGCAAGGGCGGACACGCCGGCCAGCCCGGCATAGATGCGCTGCCCCGTGGCGCGCGGATTGTGCAGCGCGGCGGCGAGGAAGAAGAGCCCGGCCAGGATTACACCCGCCCGCTGGAAAATGCACAACGGACAGGGCGCCAGATCGGCCCCGTACTCCAGCGCCAGCGCGGATACCATAGCCACAATACACACGGCCACGGCCGCCAGATTCACCCAGCGCGAGTCAGGCAGTCTTTGCAGCAACTTTTTCATACGGAACTCCACTGGCGGTATGCGGCAGCATTGCGCCCTTTTTCGCTTTCGACTTTCGTCTTTCTACTTTCGACTGAATTCTACCGAAAATACTCCGCCAGATACTCCTCGAACGGCGGCTCGGGTTCGGCCTCCCGGGCGCGTTGCTGATCCAGGCTGCAGGCGGCCAGGTGTTCGAACTGGCTGCGCTTGGTCGGGTCCAGGGGCCGCCCCAGGAAATGGTCCCGGTGCAAGAGCGCCTGATCCATGGCGAACTCGTAAAAACTCTGGTTGCGCCGTTCCATTTCCGCGAGCACACGCGCGGACGGGGTGCGCTCCGGTTCCTGCACCCGCAGGCGCTGTTCATCCAGCACGTCGCGGTACTGGCGATCACCGAGCAGGCCGTCGAAGAGTTCGGCGATGGGCTGCATCTGTTCCAGCTGCCGTTCCGCCCAGTCGTGCAGGCGCACGGACTCGCCCCGGCGGTTGATTTCCAGTTCCGGATTGCGGCCGTCATAGGCCACCTGGCGGATATTGTCGCGCGTGGCCCGCAGATCCGTTTCATCCAGCGGCGGCGAATCCTGGAGCAGGCACCAGACGGCAAAGAGATCGAGAAAGCGCAGATCCCGCTCGCGAATGCCCACCGGCTCGAAGGGATTGAGATCCAGCGCGCGCATCTCGATGTATTCCACGCCCCGGCGCTGCAGCGCCAGGGTGGGCCGTTCGCCGCGTTCGATGGAACGCTTGGGCCGGGCGGAGGAATAGTATTCGTTCTCGATCTGCAGGATATTGGCGTTGAGCTGGCGGTATTCTCCGTCCACGAAGACGCCGATCTTTTCGTATTCTGGGTCCGGTGTGTTGATCGCCCGGGTCAGGGATTCCACATAGCTGTCGATATCATTGTAGTTGAGCTCCACCGCCGACTGTGCCTTGTTCTGATAGCCGATATCGCTCATGCGCAGGCTGGTGGCATAGGGCGTATAGAGGCTCTTGTCCAGCGCCTGGAGCCGGTCGTGGCTGCGTCCCTGCATGAAGGACGGACAGATCGCCGGCGAGGCGCCGAACAGATAGAGCAGCAGCCAGGAATAGCGCTGGAAGTTGCGCAGCAGATCAAAATAGCGGTCCGAGATATAGCTCTGTAGCGGACGCTGATCCTTTTCCAGCAATTGATGCAGCTGCCAGAATTCCGCCGGCAGGGAGAAGTTGTAGTGAATGCCGGCAATGGTCTGCATGGCCCGGCCGTAGCGATGGCCCAGTCCCCGCCGGTAGATGTTCTTCATCAACCCCACATTGGAGGTGCCGTAGTCCGCAATGGGAATGTCCCTGTCCGCGCCCATCAGACAGGGCATGGAATTCACCCAGAGGATTTCGTCGCCGATATTGTTGTAGACGAAGCGGTGCAGATCGTCGAGAAAAGCCAGCGGCTGTTGCAGGTCCGTGGTGGGCGGGGTGACGAATTCCAGTAGCGCCTCGGAATAATCCGTGGTGATATAGGGATGGGTCAGCGCCGAACCCAGCGCCTCGGGATGAGGCGTTTGCGCCAGCCGCCCGTCCGGGCGAATGCGCAGGCTTTCTTTTTCCAGCCCGCGCCGGATGCCCGCCAGCGTGGCCGAGGCGTCGGCATCCAGCAGGGCGCGGATGCGTTGTTGCAACACTGCCGGCATATCGTCCGTCCCGCTACTGGTTCTTTTCTTCCTTCGCGCGCGCGAAGGCCTGGGCCAGTGCGCCCTGGGGCTCGGGCGCCTTGTTGGGCTTGTCTTTCCCCTTGCCCTTGCCCTTGCCTTTGCCACCGCGCTTGTTGCCCTTCGACGCGCCGTCGCCGGATTGGTTACCCGCTTCCTTGCCCTGCGACTTCTCCCCATGGCGTTCGTCCAGGCGCATGGACAGGCTGATGCGCTTGCGGTCCTGATCCACCGACATGACCTTGACGCGCACAATGTCGCCCGGCGCCACGACTTCGTGTGGATCCTTGACGAAGCGGTTGGCCAGCACGGACACATGGACCAGACCGTCCTGATGCACGCCGATGTCCACAAAGGCGCCGAAGTTGGTCACATTGGTGACAGAGCCTTCCAGAATCATGCCCGGGGTCAGATCCTTGAGTTCGGAGACATCATCGCGGAAGACGGCGGCCTTGAATTCCGGCCGCGGGTCCCGGCCGGGTTTTTCCAGCTCGGCGAGGATGTCGGTGACCGTGGGCACCCCGAAGTGTTCATTGATGTAGTCCTCGGCCTTGAGGCTGCGCAGGAACTCGCCTTCGCCGATCAGCGACGCCACGGGACGATCATTGGCGGCGGCCATGCGCTCCACCACCGGATAGGCTTCCGGGTGTACGGCGGAGGCATCCAGTGGATTGTCGCCATTGGGCACGCGCAGAAAGCCGGCGGCCAGTTCGAAGGTGCGCTCGCCCAGCCGGGGCACTTTCTTCAGCGCCTGGCGGTCGGGGAAGGCGCCGTTTTCGTCGCGGTAGCGCACGATATTGCCCGCGCTGGTGGTGGTGAGGCCGGACACGCGCGCCAGCAGGGGCGCCGAGGCGGTATTCACGTCCACGCCCACGGCGTTGACGCAGTCCTCCACCACGGCGTCGAGTTGCCGCGCCAGTTTGGCCTGGCTCACGTCGTGCTGATACTGACCCACGCCGATGGATTTGGGCTCGATCTTGACCAGCTCGGCGAGCGGATCCTGGAGTCGGCGGGCAATGCTCACCGCGCCGCGGAAGGACACGTCCAGTTTGGGGAATTCCTTCGCCGCGATTTCCGAGGCGGAGTAGACCGAAGCGCCCGCCTCGCTTACGCGGATCTTGTGGAGGCTGTCACCGGCATCGAGCTGCTTGAGCAGTTCGCCGGCCAGCTGATCGGTTTCACGGGTGGCGGTGCCGTTGCCGATGGCGATCAGTTCCACGCCGTGTTCCTTGACCAGCCGGGCCAGGGTTTCCAGGGATTGCTGCCACTGGTTCTTCGGCTGGTGCGGATAGATGGTGGTGTGCTCCACCAGCTTGCCCGTGCCGTCCACGACCACCACCTTCACGCCCGTGCGCAGGCCCGGGTCCAGACCCAGGGTGGTGCGCGCGCCCGCCGGCGACGCCATCAGCAGGCTGCTCAGGTTGCGGGCGAAGACGTTGATGGCCTCGTCCTCGGCCATTTCCCGGACCCGGCCCAGTAACTCGGTTTCCAGCTGACTGTAGAGCTTGACGCGCCAGCTCCAGCGCATGACCTCGGCAAGCCAGTCGTCGGCGGTGCGGCCGGCGTGGCGCCAGTCGGCGGCGCGGGTGATTTCGGCGATACAGGGATGGGGCTCGGCGTTTTCCTGCTCCTCGGGCAGCGCCAGGTGCAGGTTCAGAACGCCTTCCTTGCGGCCGCGGAACAGGGCCAGTGCACGGTGGCTGGCCACGCGGCCCAGCGCTTCCTGATAGTCGAAATAGTCGCGGAACTTGGCACCTTCTTCTTCCTTGCCCGACACCACCGCCGAGCGGATCAGCCCGTGCTGCCAGAGCAGATCACGCACCCGGGCGAGCAGTTCGGCGTTTTCACTGAAATCCTCGGCCAGAATGCGTTTGGCACCGTCCAGCGCCTCGGCGGTGGATGTGACGCCGTGTTCCTCGTTCAGATACTGTGCGGCTTCGGCTTCCGGATCCCGGCTCGGGTCCTGCAGCAACTGCTGCGCCAGCGGGTCCAGACCGGCTTCCCGCGCCTTCTGGGCCTTGGTGCGGCGCCGGGGCTTGTAGGGGAGATAGAGATCTTCCAGCCGGGTCTTGGTCTCCGCCGCCCGGATGGCCTTGTCCAGTTCTGGCGAGAGCTGATCCTGATCGGCTATGCTTTCCAGAATGGTGGCGCGGCGGTCTTCCAGTTCGCGCAGATAGCGCAGCCGCTCCTCCAGCTGGCGCAGTTGGGTGTCGTCCAGCCCCTGCGTGGCCTCCTTGCGGTAGCGGGAGATGAAGGGAACGGTGGCGCCGTTGTCCAGCAGTTCCACGGCGGCGGTTACCTGCGCCGGCTGGACACCGAGCTCGCCGGCGATGGTCTCGTTCAGTTGGGCCATGATTCGGGATGTGTCGGTTGGGTGGGACGAGCTTTAGCGACCGGCATCATAAGCAAAGATGCCGGCCGTGACCAGTTCCCCCGGGGTCAGCTCACATAAGTGTTGATCTTGGCGACCAGATCCTTTTCGTCCGGCGGCTTGACGATGTAGTCGGACGCGCCCTGACGCTTGCCCCAGACCTGGTCGGTCTGCTGGTCCTTGGTAGTGACGATAATGACCGGTATATGACTGGTGTCCGGATCCTGGGTGATCTTGCGTGTGGCCTGGAAGCCGTTGAGTTCGGGCATGACCACGTCCATGAGGATGAGATCCGGTTGCTGTTCCTTGGCGGCGGTAACGCCCGCCATGCCGTCCTCGGCAGTAATGGTCTCGTGGCCCTGGCCCTCGACCAGCTTCGTCAGGTTCTTCAGTTGGGTGGGGGAATCGTCCACCACAAGGATTTTCGCCATTGCGACCTCCCGGTCCCGCGCCCCTGGGGCGCTGATTTTCGTTTTGGATCCTGATCGGACGAATCATAGCAGCGAATCCGGCCGGCGTAACCTCCGGCGCGGGGCCGATTCGTGCTCCGGGTCACTCCCGCCCCGCTGTAAAAGCCTGTTTCCGGTGCTTGCCTTCGGGTCTGCACGGGCCATAATGCACGCATCCGGCATTGCCTCGGGCGTCTTGGGTCCGAACGGGTACAGGAGCGGGCATGACCAACGAACCACCGGAAAAGATTCTGGTTGTCGATGACGACAGCCGTCTGCGTTCGCTGCTGCAGCGTTTTCTGGAAGAGCGCGATTATCAGGTCAAGACAGTGCCCGACGCGGAGCAGATGGACCGGGCCCTGGGGCGCGAACTCTATTCGCTCATGGTGCTGGATCT
>CAZHGU010000066.1:0-7080 GCA_964532105.1 uncultured Alcanivorax sp.
GCAACAAAGTACACCAGCTGCACGCTTCAGGCCACGCTGAGTGCGCAAGGGGTTTATCAACAGCCTGCTAGCCTCATTCCGGTTTCGTAGATTGCGGTGATAAACTGTGTTAAAAACAGAACCTTGAGCCGGGATTTTGCCCCGTGCAGGCGGGCAAACCGGCCGGCGGAGCCGCTACAGTAGCGCCTTCCGGCAACTCAGGGGGGAGGGAAAACGGGTTCCCCGGGCGGCTTGTTACCCATGGGCACCGACGATGCTCCAGGCCTTGTGTTCGGATTATACAAGTATAAGGCAGTTCTCCATGGCGGAAGACAACTTTGAGGATATGAAGATCATGGTGATCGACGATTCGAAAACGATTCGTCGCACCGCTGAAACTCTGCTCAAGAAGGCGGGTTGCGAGGTGACCACGGCCACGGACGGTTTCGATGCCCTCGCCAAGATCGCGGACACCAAGCCCAATCTGATTTTCGTCGACATCATGATGCCGCGCCTCGACGGCTATCAGACCTGTGCGCTGATCAAGAACAACAGTGCTTTCCAGCAAACGCCGGTCATCATGCTGTCCAGCAAGGACGGTCTGTTCGACAAGGCCAAGGGCCGGATCGTGGGTTCGGACGAGTATCTGACCAAACCCTTTTCCAAGGAAGAGTTGCTGGGCGCGATTCGTCAGCACATGAACTAGGCAGGATACGGACAGAACGGTTTCGGACCGGGAGTAGCTATGGCTCGAATACTGGTAGTGGATGACTCTCCGACGGAGTGCTACAAGTTCCGGGAGGTGCTGGAGCGCAACGGACACGAGGTGCTGGAAGCGGCTAACGGCGCCGACGGGGTGGCGGTGGCGCGTTCGGAGCAGCCCGATCTCGTGCTGATGGATGTGGTCATGCCCGGGTTGAACGGTTTTCAGGCCACCCGGCAACTGAGCAAGGGGGAAGACACGGCCCATATTCCCATTGCCATTATTACCACCAAGGATCAGGAAACGGATCGGGTCTGGGGCAAGCGTCAGGGCGCGAGTGATTATCTGACCAAGCCCGTGGATGACGATGTGCTGATTGATCTGGTGAATCGGATGCTGTCGGGTTGAGCGCCACGGGGAGGCGAACATGAGTGCCGCTTCCGCTGCCTATGCCCGGCTTGTGGATTACCTGCAGCGTTGCCGGGCGAACGCCCGGGATCTTCCGCTGCAGCAGGATCTGGTGCAGTACTGGAGCGGTATCGGATTCACGCTGGGCGAGGTTCAGTATGTCGCGCCGCTGGATCAGGTTTCGGAGATCCTGTCGGTACCCGAATACACGCGGGTACCGGGGGTGCTGAACTGGATGAAGGGTGTGGCCAATGTGCGCGGGCGTCTGATGACGGTCATGGACCTCATGGGCTTTCTCGACAAGACACCCGCGCTCAAGGAAAAGGAACGCCGCCTGCTGGTGCTGGATGAGGGCGAGATCTACACCGGCATGGTGGTGGATGAAGTGCTGGGCATGCAGCATTTTCAGGTGGACGGTTTCGTGGCGGAGCCGGAAAAACTTGACGAGGCGGTTCAGCCCTACATTGAGGGCGCGTATACGCGGGACGGGGAGCAGTGGCCGGTATTCAGTCTGTTCCGGCTCGCCGACGATCCGCGTTTTTTGCAGGTAACCCGCGCCGGTTGACGGCGCGCCCGTGCGGTCCCGGCCGGATGGGGGCGTCGTGGCATTACGGCGCGCAACAATAATGAAACGGGGAACACCGGGTTCCCCACGGAACACCAGGCCAGGAGCCATGTTATGAAGTTCAATCCGGGAGAAGTCTTTGCGAGGGTGCGCGAAGGCATCAGCGCCAATCCCCTGACGCTGTCGATGTACGCCGGTGTCGTGGTAGCGGTGCTGCTCGCGCTGGCCAACTTCACCTGGTTGGCGGTTCAGGCGGGCCAGTCCAAGGCCAACATTACCGAAGCGTCCAGGATGCGCGTGATCTCGCAGCAGATCGCCAAGAACTCGCTGGAAGCGGCCGCCGGTAACCCCGAAGCCTATGATTTGCTGGAGCAATCCCGGGGGGATTTCCAGGAGGCGCTGGATCGGGTCAAGGACGAACCGGTGGACGATCCGGAGGTCCAGCAACGCCTGGTGAACCAGTGGCAAACCGCGCGGGAACAGGTGGATACCATCCTCAACGGCCAGGATACGGTGCTGGATCTGCACGAGGTGGCCGACACCCTGTCCGAAACCGTGCCCGATCTGCAGGCGGAATACCGGGGCCTGGTGGACCTGCTGGTGGAAAACAACGCCGACCCGCGGGTGGTGTCGCTGGCGCAGCGCCAGATCCTGCTGGCCGAGCGGATTCTGCGTTCCGTCTCGCGCGTACTGGAAGGCGGCGAGGGCGCCGTGGTGGCGGCCGACGCCTTCGGCCAGGACGCGGCGCGCTTCGGCGAGGTGCTCAACGCCATGATCGAGGGCAACGAGGACATGGGCGTGGAGCCCATCCAGGATCAGATGGCGCTGGATTATCTGGGCGAAGCGGCATCGCTGTATGACGAGTTCGTGGCCCAGTCGGTGGACGAGATCCTGGCCATTGCGCCCGAGCTGTTCCAGGTGCGCCAGGCGGCGGATTCGCTGTTCACCGCGTCCCAGGGGCTGCTGGAGGAATCCACCAATCTCAACCAGCAGTTCGAGGAAGGCACCGCCGGCTTCTTCCCCTCGGTGGCGCTGGGGCTGATTTTCGCCGGCGCCGGTTTCGTGCTCTTTGTCGCCATTATCGTGCTGCGCATCCGCGAGGAGCGTGCCAAGCAGGAAGCGCTGGAATCCGAGAACCAGCGCAACCAGGCGGCCATTCTGCGGCTGCTGGACGAACTGGGTGACCTGGCGGACGGTGACCTGACCGTGCAGGCGACGGTGACCGAGGACTTCACCGGCGCCATTGCCGACTCCATCAACTACTCCATCGACCAGCTGCGTTCTCTGGTACAGACCATTAACCAGACCGCGGTCCAGGTGGCCTCGGCGGCTCAGGAAACCCAGTCCACGGCCATGCATCTGGCCGAGGCCTCCGAGCACCAGGCCCAGGAAATCGCCGGCGCCTCGGCGGCGGTGAACGAAATGGCCGTGTCCATTGACCAGGTATCCGCCAACGCCTCCGAATCGGCGGCGGTGGCGGAACGCGCCGTATCCATTGCGAACAAGGGTTCCGAGACGGTGCAGGCCACCATCCACGGCATGGACACCATTCGCGAGCAGATTCAGGAAACGTCCAAGCGGATCAAGCGTCTGGGTGAATCCTCCCAGGAGATTGGCGATATCGTGAGCCTGATTAACGACATTGCCGACCAGACGAACATCCTCGCACTGAACGCCGCCATTCAGGCGTCCATGGCCGGCGAAGCCGGCCGCGGTTTCGCGGTGGTCGCGGACGAGGTACAGCGGCTGGCGGAACGTTCGGCCGCGGCGACCAAGCAGATCGAGACCCTGGTAAAAACCATTCAGACGGACACCAACGAGGCGGTGATCTCCATGGAGCACACCACCTCCGAAGTGGTGAAGGGGGCCCGCCAGGCGCAGGACGCCGGTGTGGCGCTGGAGGAGATCGAGTCCGTGTCCAAGAACCTGGCGGATCTGATTCAGAACATTTCCAACGCGGCGCGTCAGCAGGCGGCGTCGGCGGGTCACATTTCCAACACCATGAATGTGATCCAGGAGATTACGTCGCAGACCTCCTCGGGTACCAACGCCACGGCCAAGTCCATTGGTAATCTGGCCGAGATGGCGCAGGAGATGCGTAACTCCGTCGCCGGCTTCCGTCTGCCGGATAATTCCTGAAGCCGCACGGCTTCCGGAGCGGAGCCATGATGTCGAGTGTTGCAGTGAACGATCGCTGGTCGATCAAACAGATAGCCTCCATGAACGCCGAACAGTTCGAGCTGTGGCAGGCGTTGCTGGAAGAAAGGACCGGCATGACGGTATCGGCCGAGCGTAAATCCTTTCTCGAAACCAGCCTGAGCATGCGTATGCGCGAGCTGGATATGGACGACTACGACGAGTATTACGAATACCTCGTCGGCGGCTCCACCGAATCGCGGGCCATGGAATGGACCATTCTGGTGGACCGGCTTACCGTCCAGGAAACCAGCTTCTTCCGCCATGCCGGTTCCTATGCGCTCGCCGAGGACTTCGTGAAGCGCTTCGTCGAGCAGGAGGACAAGGACACCACCCTGGATGTCTGGAGCGTGGGCTGCTCCACCGGGGAGGAACCCTATTCGCTGGCCATGGTGATCGAGGAGCAGTTCCGCGGCAAAAAACCGCTCGAGCGCTACGGCATCACGGCGACCGACATCAGCATGCCCACCCTGTCCAAGGCCCGGAAAGGGGTGTATTCCCGCCGCAAGGTGGAGATGATCGACGAAAGGCTGCGCGAGCGCTATTTCCGCGACGTCAGCGACCGGGAAATGGAAGTGGTGCCGTCGCTGCGCGATCGCATCTGCTTCGCGCGCGTGAATGTGCTCGAGCTGGACCGGGCGCCCATGCGCGACATGGATTTGATATTTTGTCAGAACATGCTGATTTATTTTCGCCGCTGGCGTAAACGCGAGATTGCCAACCGGCTGGCCGATCGGCTCGCGCCGGGCGGTCTGCTGGTGTTCGGGCCGGGCGAGATTACCGAATGGCGGCATCCGCAGCTCGAGCGCGTGCATTTCGAGGACGCGCTGGCTTTTCAGCGCCGCCGCTGAAGGTGTATCACAGGAGAGGCTATGGCCAGTAGTCACGACTATCTCGCGCTGGACTGGGTCCGGGATGAAATCCAGGAGACCCTGGATCAGGCGCAACAGGCGCTGGAAGCCTATGTGGAGAATCCGGACGACTCCACACGGATGCGCTTTTGCCAGACCTACCTGCACCAGGTCTACGGCACCCTCCAGATGGTGGAGTTCTACGGCGCCGGCCTGCTCGCCGAGGAGATGGAAAAACTCGCCGAGGCCCTGCTCGAAGGCCGCGTCAGCCAGGTGGCCGACGCCCAGGAAACCCTCATGCGGGCGGTGCTGCAGCTGCCGCCCTATCTCGATCGGGTACAGTCCAGCCGGCGGGATCTGCCCGTGGTGCTGCTGCCCCTGCTGAACGATCTGCGCGCGGCCCGGGGCGAGCCGCTGATGACCGAAACCGCCCTGTTCAAGCCGGATCTGGAGGCGCAGAAAGCCACCGGCGATGTGCCCGCCTCCGTGGCCGGCGACGAACAGTTCCCGGGGCTGGCGCGCAAGATCCGGCAGATGTATCAGCTGGCGCTGCTGGGCGTGATCCGGGGCGAGAACCTGGATCAGAACCTGGAATACATGAGCAAGGTCTTCGCCAAGCTGGAGCAGGTCACCGGCGAGGCCCGGCGCGCGCCGCTGTGGCGCATCGGCGCCGCCCTGGTGGAGGGCATTCGCGGCGAGGCCATCGAGCGCGGTACTTCCGTGAAAATGGTACTGGGGCAGATCGACCGCGCCCTGCGCGAGCTGACCGTGGAGGGTGTGGACAATCTGCGGCAGGCGCCGCCGCGCGAGCTGCTCAAGAATCTGCTGTACTACATTGCCAAGTGCGAGGCGGACAGTCCGCGCATCCGGCAGGTACGCGAAACCTATAACCTGACCGAGGCGCTGCCGTCCGAGGAAATGATCGACGAGGAGCGTCAGCGCATGAGCGGCCCGGACCAGGCCGCCATGGGCTCGGTGGTGGACGCGCTCTCCGAGGAACTCACCTCGGTCAAGGACGCACTGGAGCAGTTCGTACACAGCGAGGAACGCGATCCGTCCTCGCTGGAGTCCCAGCGCCAGACACTCAAGCAGGTGGCGGACACCCTGGCCATGCTGGGGCTGGGCAGTCCGCGCCAGCTCATCCAGGATCAGCTGGAAGTCATCGACGATATCATCGCCGGCGAGCGCGAGTTTTCCTCCGACCAGCTCATGGATATCGCCGGGGCGCTGCTCTATGTGGAGTCCACCCTGTCGGGCATGGGCCAGGAAACCCGCGAGGGTGCCGAGGCCATGCCCGAGCATGTGGTGGATGCCAACTCCGCCGTGGTGCGCGAATGCCGCGCCGGGCTGGAAGAGGCCAAGGAAGGCATTGTCGAATACATCGCCTCGCAGTGGGACCGCCAGCACCTGGATCCGGTTCCGGCCAAGCTCAATGCCGTGCGCGGCGGTCTGGAGGTAACCCATCTGCACCGGCCGGCGCTGATCCTGCGCCAGTGCATCCGCTATATCGAAGAGAACCTGCTGATCGACAATCCCCGGGAGCCGGACTGGCAGACCATGGACACCCTGGCGGATGCGATCACGGGCGTGGAGTATTACCTGGAACGCCTGGCGGATGATCCGGAAACCACGGACGACATCCTGGATATTGCCCGGCGCAGCGTGAAAACCCTGGGCTATGGCCTGGACGACGAGGAGTTCGGCCGGCCGGAGCCCGCCGGCGAAAGCGAGGAGCCGGAAGGCCCTTTGGCTACGGCCTCCGCCGAAACCGAACCGGTGGAGGAAAGTCCGGCGACGGGGGAAGCGGAGCCCGGGGCGGACGTTACTGAAGCCGATACGGCCGTAGCGGAACCGGATACCGAAACTTCGGCCGAATCCCCAGAGCCGGAACCGGAATCCGGAGAAACTGCCGAGGCCGCCCCCGAAGAGCCCGCGCAAGCGGCTGCCGAACCGGAGGAAACGGCCGCCGAACCAGAGTCCGAACCCGAACCTGAACCAGAGCCAGAGCCAGAGCCCGAACCTGAAACTGAACCGGAGCCTGAATCCGGGCAACCGGCAGAAACCGCTGAAACGTCGGCCGCGGATGAAGCCGCCACGGCCGCCGCCGGCGCGGCCCTGGTGGCGCCCACTATCCCCGAGCACTGGGTCCAGGTGGACCCGCCCCCGCCGGATGCTTTCGAAGAGGACGAGGGCCTGATCGACGATGAGATCATCGAGATCTTCGTCGAGGAAGCCGGCGAGGTGCTGGAAGCGCTGAACGAATATTTCCCGCGCTGGGCCGCCAACCACAGCGACGAGGAAGCACTGGTCGAGTTCCGCCGCGCCTTCCATACCCTCAAGGGCTCGGGCCGCATGGTGGGCGCGCACACCACCGGCGA
>CAZHGU010000067.1:0-7025 GCA_964532105.1 uncultured Alcanivorax sp.
GCATGGTGGCCGCCAACCTGCCCGCCATCTGGCTGGGCAACCGCATTCAGCATCCCGGCCTGGAACGCTGGGCACACCGCGTGAGTGCGGCACTGTTTATCGGTTTCGGCGTCTGGGCCCTGCTGTAATGGCGATTTTCAGTCCTCAGCCTCGGCGCAGGTCAGACAACGCGTAATGGTGGGGTCCACGCTCAGGCGGCGCTCGTCGATGCGTTCGCCGCAAACGAAACATTCGCCGAAGGTGCCCGTCTCAATGCGCCGCAGCGCACCCTGAATGCGGGTCAGCGTCTCCTGCCGGCGCTGCTCGGACGCCTGCGCCATCTGCTGGGCCTGGAGGGCGTCGATCCGCGACAGGCGGCCCACGCTCTGCTGGTCCAGCTGCACGGTATCACCGGCCTGCTGCGAGGTTTCCTCGATTTCCTCCAGCGCCGCCTTGAGTTCCAGCAACTGCTCGCGGTACTGCTCCGGATCCAGCTCGGGCATCATCATCATCCATTATTCGGGTCTCGGGGCCGAGGCGTATTCGACACGGTCGGAAAGCACAGTCCAGTCGATTGCGCCGGCGGGCCGGCCGTGACAAGGTAGCGGCTTCGGAAATTCTGTTTTACCAGTCAGGTGTTGTCATGCGCTACCTCATCCTGCTTGCCGCCATCCTTGCATTCACCACGGGCTGTCAGTCCATGCAGATGCTGCAGACCCAGGCAGCGAGCGAAGAGGGGGTGACCTGTGGCGCCATTCACAACGCCTTTGACGCCTATCAGGCGGATCGGCAATCGGCCGCGGCCACGAAACAGCTGGTGACCCTGATCAGTCCGGAAGCGGGACAGGCCGCCGACCAGATGATCACCGATCCCGGCCACACCTTCAGCCAGATCCGCGCCAGCACCAGCATCGCCCTGGCCGTGAAGGGCTGTCAGCCCTTGTAATCATCCCGCTCTTCGGCCGGCTCGTCCGGATGATCCGCCGGATGACGCACACCGTGGAGCACCGGCACTTCGTCCAGTTCATAGGGATTCACGCCTTCCAGACAACCCACATTGAAGCCGTATTCGTGCGGCTTCGAACGACGCTGGTGGTGCGTATAAATGCCGCACTGCGAACAGAAGTAGTGCTTCGCGGTATGGGTGCCGAACTGGTAGAGGCTGAGCTGATCTTCCCCGGCCAGGATCCGCAACCCGCCCAGAGGCACCGAGGCAACAATGGCCCCCCGCCGGCGGCACAGGGAACAGTCGCAACGCCGTGGCTCCACCAGGCCGTCGGGCAGATCCAGTTCCAGCTGCACGGCGCCGCAGTGACAACTGGCGTGATGGACGGGCTGAATCTCCATGGCCGGCTCCGGCAACTCCTTCGGGCATCCAGAAAGAAAAAACGCCGCACGAGAGGCCCGGGCGGCGTTTAAGGTTCGTCTGCCGACGCAGCGCTATTACTTCTTCAGGCGTGCGTGGATAAAGCCCCAGCGCAGCAGACCCGCCTTGCCCGCGTCGACCCAGGCGGCCAGGCCTTCGAGCATGGAGTCGACATAGTCCTTGCCAATCTGCGTGCCCGTCAGTTCATCATAGCGCGAGAGCAGCTCCTCGCGTACACGACCATAATGACGGGGCAGCTGATCCGACTTGTCGTCAAACTCGATGTTCTCGAAACCGAGTTTCGCCAGCTCTTCCTGGTAGAAACCGGGCGAGCCCAGCGTGTCCAGAGACAGGCGCTTCAACACCGGCTGCAGCTTTTCCGCGTCCTGGGGAATATTGTCTTCCTGCATGGGATCGGTGAACAGCAGCTCGCCGCCGGGCTTGAGAACCCGCTGAATCTCCTTCAGCACGGCCAGGCGATTGCCACTGTGCAGGAAGGAATCCTGGGACCAGACAATGTCGAAGCTGTTGTCGTCATAGGGGACATTCTCGAAGTCGCCGTCCACAACGGTGACCTTGTCCGCCATGCCGTACTCTTCGTTCTGCTGGCGCGCGCGGCGGTTCTGCACCTCGCTGAGATTCAGCGAGACCACATGACAGCCGTATTGCTGCGCCACATAACGCGGCGAACCGCCGTAGGCGCCGCCCAGGTCGATGACCTCGGAATCGGGCCCGGCGGTCTCCAGCCGGTCCGCCAGCTCCGCCACGGTGCGGCGGCTGGCGTCGCGGATGGGCTCCTGCTCGTCCTTGTAGAGGCCGATGTGAATATCTTCACCGCCCCAGACGTTGAAGTAGAAGTTGTCCGCGTCCTCGCTGTTGTAATAACTGCGCGCGGTTTCCACTACGTCGGAATATTCACTCATCGGTCACGTCCTCTTCGTCCGTGTATTCCTTGTGGGCTACATGGATGAAGAAGTCCGGATCATAGTGCTCGTAGGACTCCTGGAAGTCGCCGTAGGTGTCGACCTTCTGGAAACCCACCTCGTGCATCAGGCGACGGGTGTAGTTCTTGCGCAGCGGGAACATGTTCAGGTGGAAGACCTCGCCGTCAGCGAAGGTATAGCGGAAACGCGCCAGCCCCTCGTCGACGTGCTCCGGCTCCGCCTTCACATCGTCGCCACAGTAGTAGTACTGGTGGCTCGGACCGCCGCCCTCGTTGTCCAGCAGCGCGTCATAGTTGCGCTGGTCCAGAATCAGGATGCCGTCGTGCTTGAGCACGGAGTAGAACTCCGCCAGCACACGGCGGCGCTGGCGTTCGGAGAACAGGTGCGTAAAGGAGTTCCCCAGGCAGATGATGGCGTCGTAGCGGCCCACGATGTCGCGGTCCAGCCAGCGCCAGTCGCTGTGCACCGTGCGCATGATGATGCCGCGCTGACGGGCGTTTTCAAACGCCTTGACCAGCATGTGCGGCGCACCGTCCACGCTGACCACTTCAAAGCCGGACTCGATCAACCGCACCGAATGAAAGCCGGTACCGGTGGCCGAATCGAGTACATGTTCGGCGCCATGCTGGCGCAGCACGTCGATGAAGAAGTGCCCCTCGCTCTCGGCGCGCGCGTCCCAGTCGATCAGGTTGTCCCACCGCTCGGCGAAACCCTTGACGTATTCGTCCTGATAGTGGTCGCTCTCGCGTACCTGAAGGGGATCGGCACCGAATTCCTGCTGTTCGGTCTCTGTCTCTTTGATCTTCGATTCGTTACTCACAAATCGTTCCTCTTTCAACTCAAAACGAGTAAAGCCCGGCCTCGTCGGCATTCTCTCTTCGCGGAGTCATCAGGCCGACGGGCGTCGGCTGGAGTTGCACACCCTACTGCCAGGCCGCCGGGGTTTCAACCCGAACCCGACGGACAACCCCGGCACGACGGGCTCCGAACCGCGCCAGCAGGGCCTTTGCGCTTGTCCAACATTTTCCCCTTTTTACGGGCGTACAGTGTTTCCCAACGCCGGAGCGGACTGGCCGCTCATGTTGGCGAGCACTTACTAAACATTGGCAGACTGTTAGCCCGGATCCGGAGCGTGGCGGGTCAGGATCCGGTCCAGTTCATTGGCGAAGCTCTGCCGATCGGCCTGGTTCAGCGCCGCGGGACCGCCGGTCTGGACGCCACTGCCGCGCAGCGTGTCCATGAAGTCGCGCATATTCAGCCGGGCACGGATATTGTCCGGCGTGTGGCGCTCGCCGCGCGGGCTGAGCGCCAGCGCACCCTTTTCGATGACCTCGGCCGCCAGCGGGATGTCGGCGGTAATGACCAGATCCCCTTCCGACGCGCGGCGCACGATTTCATGATCCGCCACATCAAAGCCGGAGGGTACCTGCAACGCCTGGATCAGCCGCGAGCGCGGCACGCGCACGGGCTGGTTGGCCACCAGGGTGGTTTCCACGCCCGTACGCTCGGCCGCCTTGAACAGGATCTCCTTGATCACGACCGGACAGGCGTCCGCGTCCACCCAGATCTTCATGTCCTGTCCCGCCTGGTCATGGATTTGCCGTTACGGTATCACGGTCGAACCAGCGCCGCTTGAGCCACAGCGCCACCGTGACCAGCGAAATCAGTACGGGTACTTCCACCAGGGGGCCGATCACGGTGGCGAAGGCCACGGGCGAGGCCAGACCGAAGGTGGCAATGGCCACGGCAATGGCCAACTCGAAATTGTTGCTGGCGGCGGTAAAGGCAATCGCCGTGGTCCGCGGATAGTCCGCGCGAATCAAACGGCCCATCCAGAAGCTGACCAGAAACATGATTACGAAATACAGGGTGAGCGGAATGGCGATGCGCAGCACATCCAGGGGCAGCTTCAGCACCATGCCGCCCTTGAGACTGAACATGGCGATAATGGTAAACAGCAGGGCCACCAGGGTGAGCGGCCCGATGCGGGGCAGAAAGGTGTTTTCATACCAGTCGTCGCCCTTGCGTGCGCGCAACACACGGCGCGTGATAAAACCGGCGGCAAAGGGAATGCCCAGATAGATCAACACCGCCTCGGCCACGGTCCAGAGCCCCACGTCGATGACGGTGTTCTCCAGACCCACCCAGCCCGGCAGCACGGCAAGAAAGAACCAGGCATAAACGCTGAAGAACAGGATCTGGAAGACCGAATTGAATGCCACCAGGGCCGCGACATACTGGGGGCTGCCCCGAGCCAGATCATTCCAGACCAGCACCATGGCAATACAACGCGCAAGGCCAATCAGAATCAGCCCGGTCATGTATTCCGGATGATCACGCAGAAAAATCACCGCCAAGGCAAACATCAGCAGCGGGCCAATGACCCAGTTCTGCACCAGGGAGAGCAACAGCACACGCCAATCCCGGAAGACCAGCGGCAATTCTTCGTAACGCACCTTCGCCAGCGGCGGGTACATCATCAGGATCAGCCCGATGGCGATGGGAATATTGGTCGTGCCCACGGACAGGCTGTCCAGCAGTTCCGGCAAACCTTCGAAGACGGAACCCAGGGTCACGCCCACCACCATGGCGGCGAAGATCCACAGGGTCAGATAACGATCCAGAAAGGACATCTGTTGGGTCGGGGATGGCTCGGTCATTCATTGCTCCGGATCGTGCATCAGGTATCGGTCAGCCGGCGCTGGATATCGTCCAGCGCGGCGGTCAGCTGAGCCGACGCAAGTTCATCCAGCGGTAGCGTCAGCAACGCCTCCAGGCGCCGACGGATGCGATGAAAGCTGTTCTCGAAGGCCGCCTCGATCGCCTCTTCCGGCCCTTCGACAGCGGCGGGATCGGGCAGGCCCCAGTGCGCCTTCGGGGTATCGCCCAGCCAGAGCGGACAACTCTCGCCGGCGGCCGCGTCGCAGACGGTGATGACCAGATCCAGGGGCACATCCTCGAAGGCATCCCATGATCGGGAAACAGGCTCGCCCACGGGCACACCATGCTCTTGCAGGACCGTCAGGGCACGGGGATTCACCGCCCCGGCCGGGTGACTACCGGCACTCCAGGCCCGGAGCCGCCCTTCCCCGAGATGGTTCGCCAGCGCCTCGGCCATAATGGATCGGCAGGAATTGCCGGTGCAGAGAAACAGGATACGCAGGGGAAGTTCCATCGAGCCTCAGCCTCGGCAGCCCATTCGGATTTACCACAGAGGACGTCCGAACCATTCGACGCAGATCCCCTTGAGCTTCACTCCTGGTTCTTGAGTTCGCGCTGCATTTCAGCCACGGAAATATGACGCACGTCCTTGCCCTTGACCATGAAAATCAGCTGCTCGCCGATATTGCTGGTGTGATCACCAATGCGCTCCAGCGAACGCAGCGACCAGATGATGTTGAGAATGGACGAAATCGAGCGCGGATCCTCCATCATGAAGGTCACCAGCGAGCGCATGGCGGAGCGGTATTCCATATCCACTGCATTGTCTTCCTCGGCGATCTCCACGGCCTTGTCCGCGTCGAAACGCACAAAGGCATCCAGGGTCTGGCGCAGCATGTGGCGCACCTGATTGCCGATATGGCGCACTTCCATATAGCCGTGCGGCGATTCCCCTTCCCGCGCCAGGGTAATGGCCATGGCGGCGATCTTGGCGGATTCGTCGCCGATGCGCTCCAGATCCGAAACCGCCTTGGTCACGGCAATGATCATGCGCAGATCACTGGCGGCGGGCTGGCGCAGCGCCAGCACCCGGGCACATTCCTCGTCGATGGTGATCTCGAGCTCATCCACGCGCTTTTCCTGCTCCAGCACCTGCTCGGCGCGCTGCGAATCGGCGGTGAGCAATGCTTCCAGAGCTTCGCTCACCTGCTGCTCCACGAGACCGCCCATTTCCATCATGTGGTCCCGTATGGATTCCAGTTCCTCATTGAACTGGGATGAGCTGTGCTGGCCGAAATGCTGCTTGTCCATGATTATCCGAACCGTCCGGTAATGTAGTCTTCCGTCAGCCGGTGATCCGGCGCGGTAAAGATCTTGTTGGTTTCATTCATCTCGATGAGATGGCCCAGATGAAAATAGGCCGTGCGGTGTGATACCCGCGCCGCCTGCTGCATGGAGTGGGTCACGATGACGATCGTATAAGACTGCGACAGTTCCGCGATCAGTTCCTCGATCCGAACCGTGGCGATGGGGTCCAGCGCCGAGCAGGGCTCATCCATTAATACCACTTCCGGGCTTACGGCGATACTGCGCGCGATGCAGAGGCGCTGCTGCTGGCCGCCGGACAGCCCGGTGCCGGGCTGCTGGAGCCGGTCCTTGACCTCTTCCCACAGACCCGCCTTGCGCAGGCTCGATTCCACTACTTCGTCGAGTTCATGGCGCTTTTCCGCCAGACCATGCAGGCGCGGGCCATAGGCCACGTTCTCGTAAATACTCTTGGGAAAGGGGTTGGGTTTCTGGAACACCATGCCCACCCGCGCGCGCAACTCCACTACGTCCATGTCCGAGGCATAGATATCCTCGCCGTCAAGCCGCAGCTCGCCGCGAATCCGGCAGGTATCGATAATATCGTTCATGCGGTTGAGCGCGCGCAGGAATGTGGTCTTGCCGCAACCGGACGGGCCGATCAGCGCCACCACCTCGTTCTTGCCGATATCCAGGCTTACATTGTTGATGGCCTGATCCCGGTCATAGAAGACATCCACGTTCCGGATGCTCATCTTGGGATCATCCAC
>CAZHGU010000068.1:0-6916 GCA_964532105.1 uncultured Alcanivorax sp.
TTGCGAACCAGCCTGAAAGCCTGAGTACGCAACGGGTTTTTCAACAGCCTGCTAGTCACTCGGGTTCGCCGTAACGGTTGTAGCGAATCCGGGTGTCGGTAATGCCGTCGCCCGTGGTGTCCAGTTCGGATTCACGCGGGCGGGCGCCGGCCTCAAAGCGCGTGCGCTTGCGGATTTCGCCGGTGGCCGGGTCATGGAAACGTCGCTCGCGCAGCACGCCGTGGCGATAAACCTCGGAAATGTCCGTGCGTCCGTCGCCGTCGAGATCCAGCTCCCGGCTCTGTAAGAGATCATTTTCAAAGCTCAGCCGGGTTTCCCGGCGTCCGTCGAAGTCCTGATCCAGTTCGCCCTGTTGTCTTCGGCCTTCGTCCGTGTATTGCCAGACCGCGTCCACTTCGCCGTCAAAGTTGCGGTCCTTGCGCACCCGTTGCAGCTGATTCCGCTGATAGTGATGCCAGGTATCCGGCTGCTGATCCTGATTGTGATCGAAATAGCGGGTGGTTTGGGGCGGATCGGGCAGGGCCACAAAGATCCAGACCCCGGAGATCCCGGTAATCAGGCCCAGCACGAAACCGGCCAGGGACCAGCTGCGCTTGCTTGCGTGCAGGCTCTCCCGGGCGCGGGTGGCCGTGGCCCGCTCCCATTCGGCGACAATGTGCAGCGCCGCTTCCACGTCTTCCTCGGCGACCATGACGCGCACCTGGCCGCCGGCGGGCAATTCCCCGGCACCACCGGGCAGGTGGCCGCCCAGAATCTCCGCCTCGATGCCCTGTTGCGCCAGCTGGTCGGCCACCATGCGCGCGTCCAGCAGCGCGTCGCCCTGATACACACAGCGCATGGAGCGGCTCAGCCCTCCACGCGCCGGAAGACGAGACCGGCCTTCTGCATGCGCTCGATCAGGCGGTCTTCCAGGGCCATGACCGGAGTGACCACCCCCGTGCGCAAGGGCAGGTCGTCGTCCAGCGCCAGCGCCATGGCGGTTTCCGAGAGCATGCGCGAGGTTTCGGTATAGCCCGGGTCGCCGCCGGAAACTTCGCACAACACTTCGTCGTCGCCGTGGAGGCCGCGGAATCGCACGCGGAACCAGCTTTGCGCGCGTTTTTCCTCGGACGGCCCTTCTCCGGAGGCGCGGGTCTGCATCAGCCAGCGCCGCAGCGGGCCCAGCTGCGCGGCCAGGGCGAGTCCGCCCACGCCCGCGGCGCCCACGGCCAGCCGGGGCAGGTTGCGCACGCCCAGAAAGTGGCCGTAGCGGAAATCCGGTCCATAGGCCTCGATGGCTCGCGCCGAGCGCTGCACCACCAGCGGATCAATGGTGGGCATGGGACAGAGCCACAAACCCTGGGCCTTGTCGTGGCGTATCCGCATGGGCAACGAACCCGCCTTGCGCGGATACTGGTGCCGCAGCAGCATCTGCGCGCGTCGCAGCGCCTCGCGGTTTTCGCGCGGACGGCTCATGGCTGTCAGCGCCGATTGCCAGGTGCCGCCGGAGAAGGCGGCATCGAAGGTGAGTACGCCTTCCACCGACACCGGTCCGTCCAGGGGGCCACCGTGCTTTTCCTCCAGCACGCGCAGGGTATAGAGCACGCCGGCGTCATGGGGAATGGAGTCGAAACCACAGCTGTTGATCAGGGCGCAGCCGTTTTCCCGCGCCAGCTCGTGATAGCGCGTAATCAGATTGTTCACGAATTCCGGTTCACCGGTGAGATCGCAGTAGTGCGTGCCCTGTTCGGCACAGGCACGGGCGACGCCTTCACCATGCAGCACATAGGGCCCTACCGTGGTCATCACGACGTCGCTGACCGAGGCCATGTCCGTCAGCGAAGACGGTTCTTCGATGTCCGCTACAATGGTATCGGGCAGGGTGGCGGCGCCGCCGTCCTCCAGTCTTTGCCGTACGCTGTCCAGCTTGTCCCGGTTGCGCCCGGCGATGGCCCAGGCGGTGTCCGCCGGCAGCGTCCGGGCGAGATACTCGGCGCAGAGACCGCCGGTAAAGCCGGTGGCGCCCAGCAGGGTAAGTCTGTATTTCCGGTCCGAAGCCATCTTGTTATCCTTGCACGCTGGTGCGGGACCGGGCCGCTATTGGCCGGCGCACGGACCCGGGGGGTGGATTCCGGTGGTGATTCCCGCGGGGGCAGGCACGCCTCGCGGACGCCCCAGTGTACCCGCCGCGCTGAAGCCATGCACCCGAGCGGAGCCGAGATGCTGCGAAAAACAAGAAAGCGGGTGCGACGTCTGGTCGATCACCGTTCCGCCATCCGGCGTGACCTGATGCTGGGACTGCGCCATGCGCCGGATCTGTTGCGAACCCTGACGCCGCTGGGCAGCGAACCCACCGTGGCCTCCGAGCTCAACCCGCGCAATTACAACAGCTTCGGTGAACTGGCGACCGCCGGCTATCAGGTACTGCTGCCCGCCGCCCGCGAGTCCTTCAGCCAGGGCACGCTGACCTGCCGGCCGCCGCGTCCGGTTCAGGAAGAGCACAGCTCGCGCTGGTTCTTTATCAACGGGGCCATGTCCGCGCCGCCCGTGGCGTTGCTTAATGCGCGCGAGCTGGCACGCACCTTTCAGCGTCCGGTTACGCTGATTCATACGCCCACCTGGGGACTGGTGCGCGATTTCACCGGCTCCATTACGGCGCGTACCCTGCGCAAGGACGGGCGACTGTCGCGACCGGCCGTCTATGTGCTGCAGCAGGCGCTGGAACAGTACGAACGGGTGGTGCTGGTCTGTCATTCGCAGGGCACGATTGTTGCCAGCTATATCGTGCGCGCGTTGTTGCGCCACGCGGCCACACGGCATCTGGTGTCGAAGCTGGAGCTGTATTGTGTAGGCGGCGTGGCGGACAGCCTGCAGATGGATCCGGCGCTCACGGCCGAGGCGGGCCATCCCGTGCCCTATGTGGAACACTTTGCCAACGGCCATGATTTTTTCGCGGCCGTGGGCATTCTGTCCCATCTGGACAGCACGGCCGGCACGGTCTTCTGCATTCCGGAGCGCTCCGGGCATCTGTTCAATGAACACTATCTTGCGGGAATCGCGCGCGGCGACTACTGTAATCGCCGATCACGCCTGTATCGCTATGTTCGCGGACGCGAACCGGGGGATACGGATTTCATGCCGCTGCACCCGCGGGCGGTGGCCTGATGAGCCAGGGTGGATGAAACCATGACGCAGTTACCCGGCCGGCAGGGGGGCAAGCCGCGCTTGCTGATGGTGGACGACTCCCGTGTCATGCGCAAAGCGGCCAGCAAGATGCTGGGCGAACGTTTTGACGTGGTCACGGCCGAGGACGGCCAGGAAGGCTGGCAGCAGATCCGCCACGACGAGAACATTCAGGTGGTGTTCACGGATCTGTCCATGCCCGAGCTGGATGGCTATGGCCTGCTGGAAAAGATCCGTACCTCGGACGACTCCGGCATTGCCAATATGCCGGTGATCGTGGTGACCGGCGCCGAAAACGATGACGCGGCCCGTGAGCGCGCGCTGGAACTCGGAGCCACGGACTTTATCGGCAAACCCTTTAACACGACCGATCTGCAGGCCCGTGCCAGCGCGCACATGAATTATCAGCGCGAACGCCGGGAACTGGAACAGCAGGTCACCATCGACAGCCTCACCGGGCTGGGCAACAAGCAGCATTTCCAGACCCGGCTCAAGCAGGATCTGGCCTTTTGCGAACGCCACGGCCATCCCATTTCCGTGGTGCGCATTGATGTTGATGACTTCAACAAGCTCTTCATCAAGGCGGGCAAGGAATCCGCCGACGAGGTGCTGCGCCAGGTGGGCGGCATCATTGCCAAAATTGTGCGCAAGGAAGACACGGCCGCGCGCACGGGGCTGGCGCAGTTCCTGATTTCGCTGCCCACGGCGGAAGAAAGCGGCGCGGCCGTTCTCGCCAACCGGATCCTGAAAACCCTGAATCAGACTGAAATCACCAGGCACGGCCGAAAGCTGCCGGTGTCCATTTCCGCGGCCGTGCTTCAGCCGGACCCGCACCCCGGGCAGACCCCGCGCAGTGTTCAGGAAGAGCTCAATCTGGTCATCGAGGCCGCCCAGAAAGCGGGGGGCGACCGGGTGCTGCGCGCTTCGGACAAGACCGCCAGTTCCAGGCTGCCCTCCCGGCCCGAACCGCCGGAGGAAGAAGCCTTCCCGCGGCCGCCGGAGCCCTCGGTGGACGAGGCGCTGGAAATGCTCGCCAATGGCCGCGAGGAGGAAGTGCGCGCGCAATTGGGCGAATTGCGCAGAAAACTCCAGCCGTTGCTGGCGCTGTTTTATCCCGCGGACGACGAAAATGATCAGGGCGGCTCATGAAAGTCGAACATCAGCATGAATTTCCGGTGGCTCCGTCCACGCTGCTCGAGGTATTGACCAGTCGTGCCTATTTCGAGGCGCGCTTCGCCATGTCCGGCGTGGAGGAGTTCTGGTTCGACGCCTATGAAGAGACGGAACGCGGTTTTCTCATCCGTGTGCTGCGCGAACTGGAAATCCGCTCCGACAAGGTGCCCGCATTCGCCCGCCGCTTTCTGGGACAGCACTATACGCTGACCCAGGAATTTCTCTGGACCCACCGTGACGAGCCGCCCTACCGCGCGGAGTACCGTTTCAAACTGGGCGATATTCCCGTCACCGTTTCCGGAGAAATGAAGATCACCGACGAAAACGGTCACGCCGGCCAGCAGTACCGCGTGGAAGTGGACTCCAGCGTGCCCGTGATCGGGCGCAAGCTGGTGGGGCTGGTAAGCGAGCGCGTGGACAAGGCGCTGGAGTCGGACTACCGCGGCACCCTCAAGTATCTCCAGCAACAGGGGCTGGTGGACGGCTAGCAGGCTGCCAGGGTTTTGTCACGCCCGGTCAAGGGGGCATTCCCCGGCCGGTCATTGCCAGCCGGGTGCGGTTTTGCTACCAATGCCGCCCGTTTCCCACAACCACAGGTGAACCCGCATGCCCGAATACAAGGCCCCCCTGCGCGATATCCATTTTCTGGTCCATGACGTCTACGACTATCCCGCGCATTATCAGCAGCACGGCTTTGCCGAGGTCACCGCGGACCTGATCAACCCGGTGCTGGAGGAAGCGGCGCGCTTTGCCGAAAACGTGCTCGCGCCCACGCGCGCGGAAGGCGATGAAGTCGGGACCAAACTGGTGGACGGCGAAGTGGTCACGCCACCGGGCTACCGCAAGGCCTGGCAGGCACTGCGCGAGGGGCAATGGGGCGGCATCAGCTGCAATCCGGAATACGAGGGCCAGGGGCTGCCGCACAGCCTGGGCATGGTGTTCCACGAGGTGGCGGAATCGGCCAATATGCCGTTCTGTCCGCTGATGACGCTCACCCAGGGCGCCATCCGCGCGCTGGAGGCCCATGCCAGCGAAGAGCTGAAATCCCTGTACCTGCCGCGCATGATCTCGGGCGACTGGACCGGCACCATGGCGCTGACCGAGGCGCATGCCGGCTCGGATCTGGGTCTGCTGCGTACGCGCGCCGAGCCGGACGGCGAGGGCAGTTATCGGGTCACCGGCACCAAGACCTTTATCACCTGGGCGGGTCAGGACATTACCGACAATATCGTCAACCTGGTGCTGGCCAAGCTCCCGGACGCACCCGCCGGCCCCAAGGGCATCAGCCTCTTTCTGGTGCCCAAGTACATTCCGGACGCCGACGGCAATCCGGGCGAGCACAACCACCTGAGCGTGGCCAAGCTCGAGGACAAGATGGGCCTGAAGTCCTCGCCCACCTGTGTCTTCAACCTGGACGGTGCCCGCGGCTGGCTCGTGGGCGAGCCCCACAAGGGCCTGGCGGCCATGTTCACCATGATGAACACGGCCCGGCTGGATGTGGCCTTCGAGGGCCTGGGCATTTCCCAGCTCGCCTTCCAGGGTGCGACTGAATACGCGCAGGAACGGCTGCAGATGCGCGCGCCGGACGGCGCCCGGTACCCGGACCAGGCGGCGGATCCGCTGATCGTGCATCCGGACGTGCGCCGCATGCTGCTTACCCAGAAGGCGCTGGTGGAAGGCAACCGGGCGCTGGGCTATTTCGTCGCCACCCAGCTGGACATCGCCCTGGGCGAGGGCGACGAGACCACGCGTGCGGAAGCGGAAGAACTGGTGGCGCTGTTCACCCCCATCTGCAAGGCCTTCTTTACGGAGCGTGCCTCGGAAATCACGGATCTGGGCATCCAGGTGTTCGGCGGTCACGGCTATATCCGCGAGCACGGCATGGAACAGCTCTACCGGGATGTGCGTATCACGCGCATCTATGAGGGCACCAACGGCATTCAGGCCATTGATCTGATGCGGCGCAAGACCCTGGCCAGCGAGCGCAAGCTGCTGGACGCTTTCCTGACGCGCATTGAACGCTTCTGTGACGACCATGAAGACGACGCCCGCGCCGGGGGGCTGGTGCAACGCACGCGCGCGGCCACTGAGGAATGGAGCCGGCTGACGGACGAACTGATCCGGCGGGCCGGCGAAGACGTCAACGAGCCCATGGCGGCGGCCACGGAATACCTGGAATACGCCGGCTACACGGCCCTGGCCTGGTGCTGGGCGCGCATGGCCGTCACCGCCGCGGCGAAACTGGATGAGCCCGGCGCGGACCGCGCCTTTCTGGAAAGCAAGCTGGCCACGGCCCGGTTCTATTTCGACCATATCCTGCCGCGTGCCACCGGATTGCGCGAGAGCATTCTGGCCGGCGCCGATTCCGTCATGGAGCTGGACGATGAGGCCTTCTATATGCCCTGAAACCTGGCCCGCAACAAAGTCTACCGACAGATTGCGGGTAGGAGCGGAAAACGGGTCGTGGCATGAATGCCGTTTTACCTTAAGGGCATGATGAAACCAGTGGGACCATTGGTTTCCTGTGGGGAGCTTTCCCTGCGGTAAGCCGGGACGCGCCCCGGCGGGCGCCTTACGTTTT
>CAZHGU010000069.1:0-6886 GCA_964532105.1 uncultured Alcanivorax sp.
CAAGGACGAGATCGAGGTGTCCGGACTGGAAGCGGGCATTATGTATCATTTCTGAGAGGGGAACCTCTGGTCCCTGCCTGGACGCGATTTGTCGTCTTCAAAATCGTGGATCTTGAAGACGACCCTTCGGGCCATGCCCATTTTTTCCCGTCTCGGCGTTGCGCCTCCTACCCGTACAGGCAGTACGGCGGCGTCGGCGCGCCTTGAGACGGAAAAAAATGGGCGATGGCAAATCACGTCCAGACAGGGACCAGAGGTTCCAACTGATCCCTGCCTGGACGCGATTTGTGGTGTTCATTAAAAAGCCCCGGTCAAAGCCGGGGCTTTTTTGTTTCGATCGAGTGGCGAGGATCAGGCGGCCTGGGCCGTGGCCTCGCTTTCCTGCGAGCTGTCGCGCAGGTTGTACTTGCGGATCAGTTTCTCGCGTTTGGCCGGATCGAAGTTGATGTTGGCCGCATCATGATCGGCGTGCTCGATCAGGCGCTTGTCCATTACCCTGAACCACAGCGGCGGAATATAGGCGGTCATGAACATGCCGAAGTAGCCGTTGGGCAGGGTGGGCAGCTCCTCGAAATGCCGCAGGGACTGATAGCGCCGCACCGGATGGGCGTGATGATCCGAATGGCGCTGCAGATGGAAGCTCGCCCAGTTCGAGAAGATATGGTTGCTGTTCCAGCTGTGATGGGGCTTGGGCGGCTCATAGCGGCCGTTGTCCAGCTTCTTGCGCAGCAGGCCATAGTGCTCGATGTAGTTGGCCGAGGTGAGCTGGAAAGCACCCCACAGGGCCACGACGATGATGAACGGAATCATGACCGGCCCCAGCAGCGCCACCAGCGCGGTCCAGAACACGGCCGTGATAATGGCCGGCTGGATCATTTCGTTGTGCAGCGACCAGTGCGACTTGCCCTGATTGTGCAGGCGCGTCTTTTCCAGGTTCCAGGCCCGGCGAGCCGCACCGGGAATTTCGCGCAGCACGAACTTCCAGATGCTCTCGCCCATGCGCGAGGAGGCCGGGTCTTCCGGCGTGGCCACATCGCGATGGTGGCCCTTGTTGTGCTCGATGAAGAAATGGCCGTAGCCGCCGATGGCCAGCACGAACTTGCCCAGCCAGCGCTCCACCGGATTCTTCTTGTGGCCCAGCTCATGGCCCAGGTTCATGCCGAAGCCCAGGGTGCCGCCGGTGAGCAGCGTCATGGCCACAATGCCGTGGAAGGGCAGGTTCTGGGTGCCCACGAACCAGGCGCCGTAGATGACCGCGGCCCAGATGATGGGCACCAGCGCATAGGTGATATAGCGATAGTAGGGGTCCGCCTCCAGCTGGGGCACCACTTCTTCCGGCGGGTTGCTGTGGTCCTCGCCCAGCACCAGATCCAGCACCGGAATCACGCCATAGAAGAACGCCAGCGGCGCCCAGAGCCAGAGTGCATTCTGCTCGAACGCGAAATACAGCGCCGGGCCCACGAAAATCATGGCGGGCACCAGCAGCGAGATTATCCAGGCATGCCGCTTGCGGTCGCGGTAGACGACACCGCTGTCCGTCGTGAATACACCTGCCTGACTCATGATCGCCTCCCGTTCTTGTCTGATACTCCCATCCTGCGGCCGACCGGGCCGAGCCGGCACCGTTGAAAGTGGCAATAAATCGTCATAAGGTGACATGACCAGAAACAACACGTTTAGGTTATTTCGTGAGCATCCGGGTCCACGACCGGCTGCGGCCGTCCATTCATCCCACCTATGCGCGGCTGCTGTGCGCCCATCTGCGCCAGTGCGGCTTTGATACCGCCACCATCTTCCAGGGCACCCGGCTGCGCTGGGAGCAGCTGGTGGGGGACAACCGTTTTCTCAGCCTGGAGCAGATGACCCGCCTGATCCGCCGGGCCATCCGGCTGACGGACAAGCCCTGGCTGGGCTTGGAGGTGGGCGAGATCACCATGGTGTCCGCCCACGGCCCCGTGGGCTATGCGGCCGTGGCCGCCAATGATCTGCGTCAGGTGCTGGAGACGGTGACGCGCTTCTCGCCGCTGCGCCTGCAGCTCATGACCTATCATTTCCGGGAAAACGATGATGATTGCGTCATCTGGGCGGAGGAACATCTGGATTTCGGCGACGCCCGGGAATACATCCTGGGCGTGAATCTGGCGACCCTGTTCCGGTTGGTGGAGACGATTACAGCCCAGCCCCTGCGCGAGGCGAGCATCGAGTTTCCTTTCCCGGAGCCGGACTGGGCTCATGTCTATGAGGAGAAGCTGGGCTGTCCGGTCACCTTCGGGGCTCCGGTCTATGCGGTGCGCATGCCCCGCACGCTGCTGGACACCCCCTGTCTCACCGCCGATCCCCTGGCCTGGCGCACGGCGGTGCGCGAGTGTGAGCACTGGCTCAGCCAGATGGAAAGCGGCGGCGCCATGAGCCAGCGCATCCGCAACTTCCTGCTGGAAAGCGACGGCGCCTATCCCACCCTGGAAGAACTGGCCGGCGAGTTCGCCATGTCGCGCCGTACTTTGATCCGCAAGCTCAAGGCGGAAAACACCTCCTATCAGGAACTGCTCGACGAAGTACGCCAGGAGCTGGCGGCCTGGTATCTGCTCAATACGGATACACCCGTGGAACGGGTGGCGGAGAAACTGGGCTACCGGGACACGTCCAATTTCAGCCGCACCTTCCGCCGCTGGTTCGGCGAGACGCCGCGCGAGATGCGGGCCCATGCCAACAAGTCCGTCCCCTGACGAAGCAGGCTATTCCACTTCCGCCAGGCGCCAGGCACTGAACACTCCGCCCGCGCCCATCAGGCCCAGCAGCAACAGTGCCGTCTCCGGCGAGGCCGTCGACGCCAGCGCGCTGAGCCCGCCGATGATGAGCAGGAGCACGCCGATGACGGTATTGCTGACCGAGGTATAGTCCGTGCGCCGGTTGCCCGAGGCCATGTCCACCAGATAGGTCTTGCGGCCGATGCGCACGCCGTCATGGGCCACGGCAAGCACGAAGTAGAGCCCCGGATAAAACCAATGCAGTGCCCGGCCATCCAGCCCGGCCAGTGCCAGCCCGCCGCCGATCAGACAGATCAGGGCGGCCAGCGCACCGCCGCGCAGCATGACCCGGCGGCTGGAGCTGTCCGCCATCCAGCCCCAGAAACCGGCGCTGACGGTGCTGGCCAGCGCCGAAGCGAGTACGAAGCTGCCCAGCAGCCAGCCGCTGCCGCCGCCTTGCGACAGGACCACCAGAAAGGGCGCGCCCAGCGCCGAAGCCATGAGCAGCGCCCGCGTGATCACGAAATGGCGAAAGGGCGGGTCATCGCGGAGCAGACTCAGACGGCTCAACGCCTGACGCAGGGCATTGCCGCCACCACCGGTTTCTCCGCCTTCCTCGCGGATACGGGCAAACAGTGCCGCCGCCAGCCACCACAGCACCGCCGCGCTGAGCAGCAGGCCGGCATAAAAGGCCAGGGAGGGATCGCGCTGCCCGGCGAACAACACCAGGGTCAGTATCAGGGTACCCACGCCGGAGAAGGTGGTGGCCAGTCCGGACAGCCGTCCCCGCCGGGTTCGGGGAATTGTCTTGCCTTCCACGTCCTTGACGGCCACCGAGCACAGGCCCCGGCTCAGGCTGAACGCCACCAGCAATCCGATAATGGCCATGCCCGCCGCCGTGCCCGCCAGCCACCAGACGGCGGCGGCCATGCCCAGCACACACAACCCTTGCAGGATGCTGCCCAGCACCCAGAACGGTTTGCGATAGGGATGCCGGCGCACCCAGGCGCCGATGACCAGTTGCGGAATCAGGGCGCCGGATTCGCGTACGGGCACGAGCCAGGCGACCAGACTCGGCGGCGCGCCCACCGCGGTCATCAACCAGGCCAGCACCGTCTTGGGGTTGATGAGCAGATCGGCCATCTTGGTGAGCACCAGCGCGCTCGCCATGCGGAAGAAATTGCCGGGCACGGCCCGGCAGGCCTGATCGGAAATGTCCGTGCAGGCTCGCGCATCTTCTTCATTGGCCACCAGCGCATAAAGGCGTTCGGCTGCGGATGCCCGGGCCAAGTCAGGATCCCCCGTCGGAAAAACGCGGATAATCTATCAAAGGTGGGATGGCCGGGACACTACGTGGACGGTCCCTGATACGGGAACCGGCGAATCCAGTCGCCCATGCGGGGATCGCGCTGAAGCTCGTGCTGGGGTCCCAGGTATTCCAGCGGCACCGGCAGCATGTTGCGCACCGGTTGCTGGCGACCTTCCTCGAAGAGCAGGCCGTTGATCCGCCGCAGGCCGTTGTTCTGTTGCCAGGCCCAGAGAATGGCCGTCTCCCCCTCGGGCAGGTCGGCTTCCAGATAGGCTTCCCGGCTGCGGCTGTCTTCGGAGTCAAACCGTCGAATAATGGTGTCCTCGCCCCGGGTGCGCACCAGCACGCCCGACAGGTCGGCGTTGATCGTCAGAAAGAAATACCGATCCGGCTCGCCCTCGCGTTGCTGGTGTGCGCCCCACTGGCCCTGAAGCACGGAGGGGTCCAGGGCCATCGCCAGGGGGGAGAACAGCACAAGCAGGAGAAGGTGATATTTCATGATGGTCATCAGGGTTATCCGGAGCCTCCAGTCTGACGGTCCGCGTCAGCACTGTCATCCGTGAATCCGCATCCGGCCGTTGCGACCGAACGCACAAATACAAAGCGTGGTCGGACAACAGGGATTGCAATGATCCGGCGCGAACTTCACTTTGATTCACGCAACGACCCTGCCGCCGGCAGGGGTGTTTGGCAAATGCGATACAGGAGACTGGATATGACGCTACAAGGTTTCATGACATGGCTCAGTGCGGCCCTGGTGGCCCTCATGCTCACCCTGACGGGCTGCAGCGACGACCAGGACGCGGCTGACAAGGCCGAGGAAGCAGGCGAAGCGGTCGAGGAAACCGCGGAAGAAGCTGGTGATGCGGCTGGCGACGCTGCCGAGGAAACCGGTGAAGCCGTGGAAGAAGGTGCCGATACCGCCATGGACAAGGCCGACGATGCGGCCGAGGAAATGGAAGAGGGCGCCGACAAGGCCCGGGAAGAAATGAAAGACGGCGACGACAAACAGTAATGCTCGCATTCCGGGCCGTGCCGGTGGAGGCCGGCACGGCCCGGGCGTCAGGCGGCACGCGCCTGCCAGTCCGGCGCGAAATCCGGATTGATCAGCCGCAGGCCCTGATTCAGGGCGTCGATGCGGGCCATATCCTCGTCATCCAGGCGCAGATCCCGGGCATGGAAATTGATTTTCTGATGCTCCGGGTTGCGCGAAGCCGGAATCACGATCAGCCCCCGGGCCAGCAACCAGGCGAGCGCCACCTGGGCCGGATGGGCGTTGTATTTCTGGGCCACGGACTTGAGGACGGGATTGTCCATCACCCGGGCCTTGGCCAGCGGCATATAGGCGGTGACCGGCACTCCGCGCGCCTGGCAGAAGTCCACCAGTTCGTGGTTGGCCAGCCAGGGATGCACCTCCACCTGATTGGTGGCGATTTCCGCGCCGTCCGGCGTACCCAGCGCCTCTTCCAGCAGGGGTTCGGTAAAGTTGGATACGCCGAACTGCCGGATCAGGCCCTGTTTCCGCGCCTCGGCCAGCGCGCCCAGGGTTTCGGCCACGGGCACCTCGCCGCCGGGCGAGGGCCAGTGGATCAGGGCCAGATCCACGGAGTCCAGTCCCAGCCGCTCCAGGCTGGCGCGGATGGCGGCCAGGGCATCATCCGGACGCAGGTGGCTGTGCCAGACCTTGGTGGTGACAAAGAGTTCGCGCCGGGACACGCCGGCGGCGCGGATGCCTTCGCCCACGCCGCGCTCATTGCCGTACATTTCGGCGGTATCGATATGCCGGTAGCCCATTTCCAGGGCGCTACGCACTGCCTCCGCGGCTTCCGCGTCGTCGAAACGGAAGGTACCCAGACCGATATCGGGAATCATGGCCCCTCCTGTATTGCTGTTTGATCCATCATGAGCCGAAGGGTGCGGGCATTTCAATTGAACCGGGCTATTGTCATGATAGCCGCTCACGGGCGACAGCGAGGCAGCCATGACCACGGTGCATGATTTCAGCGCACGGGATCTTCAGGGCCGGGATGTGCCCCTGTCCCGGTACCAGGGCCAGGTCCTGCTGGTGGTGAACACCGCCAGCCAGTGCGGTTTTACGCCCCAGTACAAGGGGCTGCAGAAGCTCTATGAGCAGTACCACGACCAGGGCCTGGAAATTCTGGGCTTTCCCTGCAACCAGTTCGCGCATCAGGAGCCGGGCTCCGCCGACGAGATCGGCGAGTTCTGTGAGCTGAACTATGGTGTGTCCTTTCCCCTGTTCGACAAGATCGAGGTGAATGGCGACGACGCCCATCCGCTGTACCGGCATCTGAAAAGCGAGGCGCCGGGCGTGCTGGGCAGCAAGGCCATCAAGTGGAACTTCACCAAGTTCCTGGTGGACCGGGACGGCCGGGTGGTCAAGCGTTATGGTTCCAGGGACAAGCCGGAAGCCATGGCTCGGGATATCGAGGCGTTGCTGTAAGCCTCAGAACTGCACGGCCAGCCCGGCCCGCCAGGCCCGGCCCGGGGCCGGCTCGAAGAAGCTGCCGCCGTTGGCGTTGACGCGCACATTGGCCGGATAGGCCTTGTCGGTGAGATTGCGCACCCCGACCCAGGCTTCCAGTTCGCGCTCGCCGCTCAGGCGCCAGCTGCGTCCGGTACGCGCATTGACCACCGTATAGGCCGGCACCCGGGTGGTATTGGCGTTTTCCGCATAGACCTCGTCCACCGCGCGCAGCTCCAGCGCGCCGAAGAGTCCACCCGCTTCCTGCCAGCGCAGTTCGCCGTAAAACTGATTGCGGGGCAGCCCGGGCAGGCGGTTGCCGTCCCGGTCGGTGCCGTTCTCCACGAA
>CAZHGU010000070.1:0-6785 GCA_964532105.1 uncultured Alcanivorax sp.
CCAGATGCTGGCAGAACTGGAAGTTGCGACCCTCGCTGCCGATTTCCGAACAGATCAGCGCCCGCGCGCCGTCCTCGTGATCGGCGAAGTAGGCCGCCGTTCGGTCCCGGCTGATAAGATCCATGTCCTCGTGGAAAACCCCGACGTTCAGGCCCTGCCGATAGCCGAGCCAGGCGTGGAGATCCCGGGCGGTTTCCTTGCGCGCGCAGATGACGAGCACCTTGTCGCGCCGGTGTTCGCGCAGGAAATCCGTGAGCCACTGTACACGCGGGTCCTGTTGGCACCAGCTGTCATCCGTCCAGGCGCTTTCAGGATAGACCGGATCCGTATCCGCGTCCGGTTCGGCATAGCCTTGGGGCCGGGGCAGGGGAATCCCTTCCACCCGGCGTTCGGGGAAGCCGCTGATGCGCGCCCGGGTGTTGCGGAACATGACGCGGCTGGTGCCGTGTCGGTCGATCAGCTCGCGTACCACGGTGTCGCGGTTGTCTTCGTCGATGCGGATGTCCGGCAGATAGTCGGCGGCGCGTTCTTTCAGTGCCGCTTCCCATTCGGACTGGTCATGCAGGGCCTGCGCCAGTTCCGCCAGGGTCTCATAGTGCTCTTGTTCGGCACTGAAATCGTCCAGCGAATTGAAACGCTCCGGATCCAGCAGGCGCAGCTGGGCGAAATGACCGGCCCGGCCCAGTTGTTCGGGTGTGGCCGTAAGCAGGAGTACGCCCCGGGCGCGATTCGCCAGGGTCTCGACGCGCGCATAGGTCTCGCCGGGCGCGTCTGGCTGCCATTCGAGATGGTGAGCCTCGTCCACCACCAGCAGATCCCATTCCGCTTCGGCGAGCTGATCCGGATCGCAGTCCAGCAGGGTCTGCTGACTGATCAGGACGTACTGTTCGCTCAGGAAGGGGTTGCCGGGTTCCTCCGAGGCTTGTTCACCGGATTCGGTTTCCTCTTCGTCGGTTTCGTCCGATGCTTCGGCGTCCTCGTCCGGTTCCGGGCCCAGCCCCGACAGTGCGTCCAGTGCCGCTTCGTCCAGCGCTTCTTCCTCGTCGCGCAGTGCCCGGATGCGCTCGGCATCAAAAATGCTGAAATGGATATTGAAGCGCCGGGCCATTTCCACATACCACTGATGCACCAGATGATCCGGCACCACCAGCAGTACACGGCGCGCGCGTTCGGACACCAGTTGCTGGTGCATCACCAGCCCCGCCTCGATGGTCTTGCCCAGCCCCACCTCGTCGGCCAGTAATACGCGCGGCGCGAAGCGGGAGGCCACTTCCCGGGCAATATAAAGCTGGTGCGGAATGAGCTCGATGCGCGGACCCCGCAGGCCGAGTACGGGAGAACCTTCCAGGTATTGCCGCGCACGCAGTGCCTCGTGGCGCAGCTCGAACCAGCGCGGCTTGTCCAGCTGCCGGGCAAAGAGCCGGTCGGCGGCGGTGCTCAGCGCCAGATGATGGGCCAGCCGGCTTTCCGGAATTTCATGCTGCTGTTCCGGGTCGCCGGGTTCATGGGTGTGGTAGACCACCAGCGAGTCCGCATCTTCCACTTCGGCGACGATCAGCTGTGCGCCGTCGGCGGTCTCCAGGGTGTCGCCCTCGTTGTGAACAAAGCGGGTCAAGGGAGCGCTGTGGCGGGCGTAACGGCGCTCCTCGTTGCAGGCCGGGAAGAACACGACGACTTCGCGTTCCGAAATTTCCGCCACCAGGCCCAGTCCGAGATCGGCCTCCGGCGCGCTCAGCCAGCGCTGGCCGGGTGTGAATTCCTGCATGTCCGGTTCGTTCATGCCGCCCCATGGGTCCGCTTTGTGAATCAGCCGCGCAGTATACGGACTCCGGGCCCTGCTGTCGGGGGGTGCGTGGCATCGGACTGTCGTACAAGCGCTGAACAGCCTGCTAGCGGTGCGTCACCTGCGCCCGATCACAGGATTGTCGCAGGCGTTGCAGGGTTTGCCGATTTTCCCGGGTGATGGTCAGCTCGTATTGGCGCTTGATTTGTGTCCAGCGCTGGCTGTATTCGCACCAGTAGTCCCGATTGTCCGGCAACCACTCGGCCGGCCCGTCCGCGCCCTTGCTGCGGTTGGCGCCGGCGCTGACCGGGATCAGATTGTCCGGGTCATTGGCAAAGGCGCCGCGGCGCTGCCGGTGCCATTGGTCCGCGCCGTGCGCATGGGCGTGTCGCAGGGGCACCAGATGATCGATATCCAGCCGGGAAGCATCGCGGAAGGTTTCGCCGGTATAGGGATCGATCCAGAGGCCGGAAGACACTACACAGCGTTCGGTGCGCTTGTAGGTCACCGGCACCTGGCTGGTGCGGATCAGCACCTCGGCCCGGGTGTCGCGGCAGTTGCCGTCCTCGTCCCGCCAGTGTGGCCAGGCATCGCGCTCATAGCCGGTATCCCGGGCATCGCTTGCCTTCGGCTCCGTGTCACAGGGCGCCTGATGACAGTGGTACTGCCCGGTCTCGGTGTTGGTATGGCCGCCCTGTTCGTCGAGACCGCCGCCATGGGCCAGCACGGATCCGGGCAGAAGCAGCAGTAAAACGGGTACGAGATGCACGGCTGATTCGGCTACGAAGTTTTCCGTAGATTATCAGCCTATATGTGCATAGGAAAATTTTTGCATGCAACAGACTGTATCCCACGGACCGGGGCCGGGCAGGGAAGCGGAATCGAGGGAAAGTTACGGTTTCGGGATGTGGGGGTGGGCGCGACGCCGGAGGCCGCGCCGGGGGCGCCTTCAGGGCGCCGGGTAGGGATGTTCGCGATGGATCTGGGCCAGGCCGTCCAGCACCTCCTCGCTGAGCTCGATCTGCTCACTGTCCAGATTCTCGCGCAGCTGCTCCAGACTGGTGGCGCCCACCAGGTTGCTGGTGACAAAGGGCTGGTCGCTGACGAATTTCAGCGCCATCTGGGCCGGGTTCAGTCCGTGCTCGCGTGCTAGGCGGCAGTATTTCTCCGTGGCCGCCATGGCCATGGGGTTGGTATAGCGCGAGAACTGCTGGAAGAGGGTCAGGCGGGCGTTTTCCGGCCAGCCCTGCAGATACTTGCCGGTGAGCATGCCGAACGCCAGCGGTGAATAGGCCAGCAGGCTTACTCCTTCCCGGTGGGCAACTTCCGCGCCCCCTGCTTCGAAGGAGCGGTTGAGCAGGGAATAGGGGTTCTGGATGGACACCGGCCGGGGTGCGCCCAGACGGTCCGCTTCCATGATGTATTTCATGGTGCCCCAGGGCGTTTCATTGGAAATGCCGTAGTGGCGGATCTTGCCCTGGCGGACCAGCTCATTGAGCGCGTCCACGGTCTCGGCGATGGGCGTCATGTCCTCGTCTTCGCGGTGCTTGTAACCCAGCCGGCCGAAAAAGTTGGCCCGGCGGTCCGGCCAGTGGGTCTGGTAGAGGTCCAGATAATCGGTCTGCAGCCGCCGCAGGCTGTCCTCCACCGCCTGAAAGATGTGCTCGCGGGTCAGGCGTGGGCCGCCGCGGATATGCTTCGGGCCCGGCCCACAGGCCTTGCTGGCCAGCACGATCCGATCCCGGTTGCCGGTCTTCGCCAGCCAGTTGCCGATGATGGTTTCGGTGGAGCCGTAGGTGTCGGGTTCCGGCGGCACGGCATACATTTCCGCCGTGTCGAAGAAGTTCACGCCATACTCCAGAGCCAGGTCCATCTGGTCGAAGGCCTCGGCCTCGGTGTTCTGCTTGCCCCAGGTCATGGTGCCCAGACCCAGCGCGCTCACCTGCAGATCGGTATTGCCCAGCTTGCGGTACTCCATCAATAGTCCTCCCACGGCCAAAGCGCGCATGATAGCCGTGGCCCATCCCCGGCGTCATCCACGGGCTTGCACGGCCGCAACAGAACCCATTAGTTTCAATGCAGCGTGACAGACAGGAGAGCGGCAGATGGCGCAACCGGGGGAAGTGCTGGATCAGCCGGAATTCGCGGATCCCGGACTGGCCCATGTGGGCGGTTTCGAGGCCCTGGAGCAGGAGCATGATTATCGGGTGAGTGCAGACGAAATCGAGGGCGAGATTCCGGAGGCGGTGCGCGGCACCTTTTATCACATCGGCCCCGGCCGCAATCGCATCGGCGGGCAGACCTTCGGTCACTGGTTCGATGGCGACGGCATGGTCCATGCCATCACCCTGGATGACTCGGGAGTGCACTACCGCAACCGTTTCGTGCGCACGCCCAAATACCGGGCGAAGACCCGGGCCGGACGCATCGTCAAGCGCAGTTTCGGGCATAACGCGCCCGGCGGCATCCTGGCGAACATGGGACGCCTGCCCGCCAATTGCGCCAACACCAGCCTGGCCTGGCACGCGGGCCGGTTGCTGGCGCTGTGGGAAGGCGGTAGGCCCTGGGAGCTTGACCCGTCCACGCTCGCCACCCGGGGCGAATACGATTTCGGCGGCCGCCTGGGCCGGTTCGATGCCTTCAGCGCCCACGGCAAGGTGGATCCGGAGACCGGCTGCTATTTCAACCACGGCCTGTCCATAAGTACGCGTGGGCCCCGGCTGAACCTCTATCGGGTCAACCCCGAGGGCGAACTGGACCGGCGCGGCGGTTTCCGTTTGGCGTTCAGCGGTTTCATCCATGACTTCGCCCTGGCCGGAGACTGCCTCGTCTATTTTCTCCATCCCGTGGGTTTCAGGAATCCGCTGCCCTTTACTGGCAGGCTGGAAGTCCATCAATGACTGCATGGCCTATCACCCCGAGTGGGGCATGGAAGCCGTGGTGGTGGACAAGGCCACGCTTGAGCCCATCCGGCGCTTCACGCTGGACCCCTTCGTGGTCTTTCATTTCGGCAATGCGTGGCGCGAGGGCGACCGGATCGTGGTCCAGCTGATGCGCTACGAGGACTTGAGCGTCAATGCGGTGCTGAGCAACATTTTCGAACAGGGCAATGCCGGCGGCGGGGCCGGCCGGCTGTGGCGTTATGAGCTGGATCTCGCCCGGGGCGGAGTCGCGGCCGAGCCGCTGTCCATGGCGCTGGAGGGTGAATTTCCCCAGTGGGACGGGCGCTTCAGCGGACGACCCACTCGCTATGTCTACGCCAGCGCCATCGAGGCCAACGGCACGGACGGGTTCTTCAATGCCGTGCAGCGGCTCGATACGGATACCGGCCGTACGGCCGTGCGAGCCCCGGGACCGGGGCGTTTTGTCTCCGAGTCCGTACTGATCCCCACCGGCGAAAACGAGGGAGCAGGCTATCTTTGCGGACTGGTCTACGACGCGCGCACGCACCACAGCGAGCTACAGCTGCTGGACGCGGCCTCGCCCGGGCTGGCCCCGGTAGCCCGGATTCCGCTGCGCCAACATGTGCCCTTCGGCTTTCATTCGCGCTGGGTGGAGTCCGGGGAGGGATCCGGTTGAGAGCCCCGATGCTGCCCATAAAGAGGTTCCCGGCGCCATTCAGTGCTTGTCAGGGACGCAGGGCTTGGCTAAAATGCGCGCTCTCTGTCACGGCGTCCCCGCTCGACGGGAATGGTTGAGCCGTAACACACTGAATTTAAGGCAGGAGTCCATGAAGACCTTCAGCGCGAAACCGGCGGAAGTGCAGCGCGACTGGTACCTGGTGGACGCCTCCGGCAAGACGCTCGGCCGGCTGGCTTCCGAGGTGGCGCGTCGTCTGCGCGGCAAGCACAAGCCGGAATATACGCCGCATGTGGATACCGGCGATTACATCGTCATCGTCAATGCCGACAAGATCAAGGTCACCGGCAAGAAGGCGCGGGACAAGAAGTACTATCACCATACCGGTTTTCCGGGTGGCATCCGCGAGACGGACTTTCAGACCCTGCAGGGCCACAAGCCCGAGCGCATCGTCGAGCTGGCGGTCAAGGGGATGATGCCGCGCAACCCGCTGGGCCGGGACATGCTGCGCAAGCTGAAGGTCTATGCGGGCAGCGAGCATCCGCATAGCGCGCAGCAACCCCGGACGCTGGACATTTAAGAGGCAGGTTATGGCAGCTGTGGAACAGAATTACGGAACCGGTCGTCGCAAGTCTTCCTCCGCGCGGGTTTTCCTCCGCCCGGGCAGCGGCAACATCACGGTCAACGGTCGCTCGCTGGAGGACTACTTCGGCCGGGAAACCGCCCGCATGGTGGTCCGTCAGCCGCTGGAGCTGGTGGACATGAAGGATCGGTTCGACATCTCGATTACTCTCTCGGGGGGTGGCAATTCCGGCCAGGCCGGCGCCATTCGCCACGGCATTACCCGGGCGCTTATGGATTACGACGAGGGACTGCGTGGCGATCTGCGCCGGGCGGGCTATGTCACTCGTGATGCGCGCGCGGTGGAACGCAAGAAAATCGGTCTGCGCAAGGCGCGCCGGAGTCCGCAGTTCTCCAAGCGTTAACGTGCCGGCCTCGGCCGTACGATGCAAAAAGCCCGGTTCGCCGGGCTTTTTTTTCGTTTGAATCAGTGATTTAGAGGTGTCCGCCGGTCTTGTTTCGGTTGCCCCTCGAGGGGGTTTTCATTAGTATATTGCGCGCCCGGGGAGCCAGGGATCAAATCAGTCGCGACAGGGTATCCGTCCAGGCCACGCGTTTCGGATCACGATGACCTGCCCGCTATCCTGCGTTGATCGCGGTTCCCTGTATCGGTAAGCGAGGGCAATCTTCACGGTTGCCCGATCTGCTCCCGAAGGCGGGATCAAGGGGAGAACTTTTCAATGAGTCATCACGGCGTGAATACAAGCCGCCGCACTTTTCTGATCGGGGCCACTACCGGGGTGGCGGTTGTGGGTGCGGGTGCGGCCGCGGTGCCGTTCGTGCAATCCTGGCAACCCAGTGC
>CAZHGU010000071.1:0-3215 GCA_964532105.1 uncultured Alcanivorax sp.
AGAACGGTGTGATCAAGCACGGTTCCAAGATGATCCAGGCGGTGGCCAATGCCCGGGTGCCGCGCATCAGCATTGTCATCGGCGGCTCCTACGGCGCCGGCAACTATGCCATGTGCGGACGCGGCCTGGACCCGGAATTCATCTTCGCGTGGCCGAATAGCCGGACCGCCGTCATGGGTGGGGAACAGGCGGGCAAAGTGATGCGCATTGTTGCCGAGGAAAAACAGCGCGCCCAGGGCATGGAACCGGACGAAAACACCCTGCAGATGCTGGAACAGAGCACCGCCCAGAACCTGAACAGTCAGTCCACCGCGCTGTACGGCACGGCACGGCAGTGGGACGACGGACTCATCGACCCGCGCGATACCCGCGAAGTGGTGGCGTATTGCCTGGATATCTGCCGCGACGCCAAGCGCCGCGATCTCAAGAGCAACACCTTCGGTGTCGCCAGACTTTAGGGGAACCTCTGATGAAGGCCCGAGCACAATTTGTTATGTCCAAAATTGAGGCATACCAGAAGGTCAGTATATCTCGGTGCGCTTGCCAATTAACGGAGCCAGTACATGAACATTGATTTTGGCCATAACCCTTCCGGGCCATGCCCTTTTTCGCCTGTCGCGGCGTTGCGCCTCCTACCCGTACAGGCAGTACGGCGGCGTCGGCGCGCCTTGCGACAGACGAAAAATGACAATGGCAAATTGTGCCCGAGCCTTCATCAGAGGTTCCTCACGGTGCTCAACCTGGAGATACAATCATGATTTTAACTGAAGAACATGAAGCCATGCGCCGCACCATGCGGGATTTCGTGGAGAAGGAACTCAATCCCCATGTAGAGGAATGGGAAGCGGCGGGCCGTTTTCCCATCCATGAAGTCTTCAAAAAAATGGGTGATCTGGGACTGCTGGGTGTGTCCAAACCGGAACAATACGGCGGCCTGGGACTGGACTATTCCTACAACCTGGCCGTGGCGGAAGAGCTGGGCCTGTGCGAGTGCGGCGGCGTGCCGTTGTCCATCGGCGTGCAAACGGACATGGCCACACCGGCGCTGGCGCGTTTCGGCTCGGAGGAACTCTGCCGGGAGTTCCTGGCGCCCGCCATTGCCGGCGAGAAAGTGGCCAGCATCGCCGTAAGTGAACCCCAGGCGGGCTCGGACGTGGCGGGCATCAGGACCAAAGCGGAGAAAGACGGCGACGATTACATCATCAACGGCACCAAGATGTGGATCACCAATGCGCCCTCGGCGGACTTTTTCTGTCTGCTCGCCAATACCTCGGAAGGCAAGCCCCATCAGAACAAGTCGTTGATCGTGGTGCCCGGTGATGCGAAAGGCATTACCGTGGATCAGCCGCTGAACAAGCTCGGCATGCGTTCGTCGGAAACCGCCCAGGTGTTTTTCGACAATGTACGCGTGCCACAGCGCCATCTCATCGGCCAGGAAGGTACGGGCTTCATGATGCAGATGCTGCAGTTCCAGGAAGAACGGCTCTGGGGCGCGGCCAGCGGCATCAAGGGTTTCGACAGCCTGATTCAGCAGACCATCGCATATGCCCGCGAGCGGGAAGTCTTCGGCATGTCCCTGCTGGACAACCAGTCCGTGCATTTCCGCCTGGCGGAATTGCAGACCGAAGTGGAGGAACTGCGCTCGCTGATCTGGCGCGCCGTGGAGGAATACATCAACGGCGGCGACGTGACCCAGCTGGCGTCCATGGCCAAGCTCAAATCCGGCCGACTGTCCCGCGAGGTGCCGGACAGCTGTCTGCAGTACTGGGGCGGCAACGGCTTCATGTGGGACAACCCGGCCTCGCGGCATCTGCGCGATGGCCGACTGGCGTCCATCGGCGGCGGCGCCGACGAAGTCATGCTGGGCATTATCGCCAAGACCATGGGCACGCTGCCGGGCAAGAAGAAATAGTCCGGCTCCGGATCCTGATCATCATTTTCAAGGGGACTGCATCATGACCCTGCCGACCACGGAAACCCTCAAGCTGGAACGCGACGGGCCCTTTCTGCATATCACGCTCAATCGGCCCGACAGCCGCAATGCCATGAGCCTGGCCATGGTGGATGAACTGCTGGCCGTGTTTGACGCCGTGGAAGCCGATGCCGCGATTCGTGCACTGGTGTTGCGCGGCGCCGGCGGCCATTTCTGCGCCGGCGGCGACATCAAGGACATGTCCGGTGCGCGTCAGAAAGCGGCCGACGGCGAACCCGATGCCTTCTTTCATCTCAACCGCCGCTTCGGCGAAATGATTACCCGCGCCAATGAGCTGCCCGTGACCATCGTGGCCGTACTGGAAGGCGCGGTCATGGGCGGCGGCTTCGGCCTGGCCTGTGTCACCGATATTGCCCTGGCGGCCAGTGGCGCGAAATTCGGCCTGCCGGAAACCTCGCTGGGTGTCATTCCCGCCCAGATTGCACCCTTTGTGGTGCAGCGCATCGGTCTGACCCAGACCCGGCGCTTGGCACTGACCGCCGCGCGCATCGACGGCGATCAGGCGCTGCGACTGGGTCTGGTTCACGAGGCACACCCGGGCGATCAGCTCGACGAGGCCCTGCAACAGACGCTGAACGCCGTGCGCCAGTGCGCCCCCGATGCCAGTCGGCGCACGAAGGAACTCATTCTGAATGTGGGCCGGGTGCCCATGGATGAACTGCTGGACGGCGCGGCCCGGGATTTCGCCGCCGCGGTCACCGGCGAGGAAGGACAGGAAGGCACCCTGGCCTTCATGCAGAAACGCGCCCCCGCCTGGGCCACCGACGATTCGGAAGAAGGCTGACATCATGAGCTTTGAAAAGATCCTGGTCGCCAACCGGGGCGAAATCGCCTGCCGGGTCATTCAGACCGCGCGGAGCCTGGGCTACCGCACCGTGGCGGTGTACAGCGAGGCGGATCGCGCCGCCCGTGCCCCCGCGCTGGCCGACGAAGCCGTATTCATCGGCCCGGCCACGGCCGCGCAGTCCTATCTCAATATCGAGGCGTTGATCGACGCCTGCCGCAAGACGGGCGCCGATGCCGTACATCCCGGCTACGGCTTTCTTTCGGAGAACACGGATTTCGCCGCCGCCTGCGCCGACGCCGGTATTACCTTTATCGGACCGCCCGCCGAGGCCATTCGCCTCATGGGCTCCAAGCGTCATTCCAAGATCGCCATGCAACAGGCCGAGGTGCCCTGCATTCCCGGCTATGACGGCGAAAAGCAGGACGACGAGACCCT
>CAZHGU010000071.1:3225-6695 GCA_964532105.1 uncultured Alcanivorax sp.
TGATCGCCGAGGCGGAGCGCATCGGCCTGCCCCTCATGATCAAGGCCAGCGCCGGCGGCGGCGGCCGGGGCATGCGCGTGGTCACCGACGCCAACCGGATCGCCGAACAGCTGCGCAGCGCGCGTTCGGAGTCGAAAAACGCCTTCGGCTCGGATGAGCTGATTCTGGAACGGGCCGTGCTGCAGCCGCGCCATGTGGAGATCCAGGTGTTCGCCGACCATCACGGCAACGTCATTCATCTGGGCGAACGGGACTGCTCCATTCAGCGCCGCCATCAGAAGGTGGTGGAGGAAGCGCCCTGCCCGGTCATGACCCCGGAATTGCGTCAACAAATGGGCGAGGCGGCGGTCAACGCCGCCCGGGCCTGCGACTATGTGGGCGCGGGCACGGTGGAATTCCTGCTGGATCAGGACCACAACTTCTTCTTCCTGGAAATGAACACCCGCCTGCAGGTGGAGCATCCGGTCACCGAATGCATTACCGGCCAGGATCTGGTGGCCTGGCAGATCCGCGTGGCCCGGGGCGAAGCCTTGCCGCTGAGCCAGGACGAGGTGAGCTTCGCGGGCCACGCCATGGAGGTGCGCCTCTATGCCGAGGACCCGTCCCGGGATTTCATGCCCCTGACGGGCCCGATTCTGAACTTCGTCCCGGCCACCGGGGACGGCGTGCGGCTGGACCACGGCCTGCGCGCGGGCGACGCGGTCAGCAGTCACTATGACCCCATGCTGGCCAAGGTAATCGCCTTCGGCGACACGCGCGAGGACGCCCGGCGTCGGCTCATCCGGGCGGTGGAAGACACCGTGCTCATGGGGCTGGAGGACAACCGTTATTTTCTGGCCTCGATTCTCCGTCATCCGGTCTTTGCCCGGGGCGAGGCCACCACCGCCTTTCTGGAAGAAGACTTCTCGCAGGACGACGCCACCGCCCCGGAGCCACCCGTGCAGGCCCGGGCCCTGGCCGCCGCCCTGCTGGGCCAGCCCTATGGCGCCAGGCGGGGCTGGAGCAATGCCCGCCGGCAGACCCAGCCCGTGGTGCTGTCTTTCGGCGATCAGCGCAGCACCGTCTTCCTGCACACCGGCCGCGCCGGACTCCAGGCGGATGTGGACGGCACCGCCGTGCATCTCCACCTGGACGAGCTCACGGAAGAAGGGGTCATTGCCGAACTGGACGGCGTGCGCCGGGAACTCGCCTGGCGGCGCGACGGCGACGAGCTCTGGCTGGCCTGGCCCGGGCGCATGCTGCGCTTCCGGGATCTCACCCACCAGCCACCGCAAGCCGCCGAAGGGGCCGGCAGTGGCCGCATCCGCGCGCCCATGGACGGCGCCGTGCTGGACGTGCGCTGCACTCCGGGCGACAGGGTGCAAAAGGGCGATGTGCTGGTGCTGCTCGAAGCCATGAAAATCGAACACTCGCTCACCGCCGACCGCGACGGCGAAGTGGCCAGCGTGTCCGTGCAGACCGGCGACCAGGTCAAGTCGAAACAGCTGCTGGTGGAGCTCACGGGCGACGAAGACTCCGCCTCCTGAGCCCGCTCTCTTGCCTGAAATCGACCGGGCGGGTAAGGTTAGCGTCCGCTGGTATACACGGCGGTGACGCCTGCCGCGTCCACCGCGACTGGATCATTCCGGACCCCGTCATGCCGGTCCGGGCAAACAGAAAAAGACAGACGGAGCTCCCATGAGCAACGATGACCTGATTACGTTGCCCCGGATTCTTTCCCGGGTGCCCAGGGTTGTGGCCAACCTGCCCAGCCTGATCAAGGGCCAGAAGATGAGCAAGTTCAATGATCCGAACGAGCCCATCGGTCTGGGGCTGGCCATCCAGCGTGCCGTGGACATCAACCCCAACGGCGCCGCCGTGCTTTACCGCGACACCCAGCTCACCTATACCCAGTTCAATGCCTGGGCCAACCGGATCGCCGACTATCTGCTGTCCATCGGCCTGAAGAAAGGCGATACCGTGGCCGTGGACATCGAGAACCGGCCGGAGTTGCTGGCCGTGGTGGTGGGCTGCGCCAAGATCGGTGTGTGCAACGCCATGATCAACACCTCCCAGAAGGGCCGGGTACTGGTGCACAGCTACAACCTGGTCAAGCCCAAAGCGGCCTTTGTGGGCGAAGAACGCCGGGAAAAGGTGGAAGAAGTCCGTGATCAGCTGGAACTGCCGGACGACGGCTTCTACTGGCTCGCCGACCAGGACACCCTGGAGGACCCGGGCGAGGAACCCGCCGGCTACACCAATCTGGCCAAAGTGATCCGGGACTGCTCCTCGGAAAACCCGGACACGGTCAATCACATCTACATGAAGGACCCGCTGTTCTATATCTACACCTCGGGCACCACCGGGCTGCCCAAGGCGGTGGTGTTCAACCACGGCCGCTGGTGGAAGGCCTTCGGCGGCTTCGGCTTTACCGCCGTGCGCCTGAACAAGCACGACCGCATGTATTCCACCCTGCCCCTGTACCACGCCACCGGCATGGTGATCTGCTGGGCCTCGGCCATTGCCGCCGGCGCGGGCTTCGTGGTGGCCCGCAAGTTCTCCGCCACGCGCTTCTGGGACGATATCCGCCACTATGACTGCACCGCCTTCGGCTATGTGGGCGAGCTGTGCCGCTATCTCTATGAACAGCCGGAAAAGCCCAACGACCGGGACAACAAGGTCCACACCATCGTGGGCAACGGCCTGCGGCCCAATATCTGGAAGGAATTCAAGGAGCGCTTCGGCATCGAGCGCGTGGTGGAACTCTACGCCTCCTCCGAGGGCAATGTGGCCTTCACCAATGTGTTCAACTTCGACAACACCGTGGGCTTCTCGCCCGTGGATTACGCCATCGTCCGGTTCGATCAGGAAAACGAGGAGCCCATCCGCGGCAAGGACGGCTTCATGACCCCGGTCAAGAAGGGCGAGTCCGGTCTGCTGCTGGGCAAGATCACGGACGAAACCCCCTTCGACGGCTATACGGACAAGGAAAAGACCGAGAAGTCCATTGTCCGGGACGTCTTCGAGAAGGGCGACGCCTACTTCAACACCGGCGACATGATGCGCGATATCGGCTATCGCCATGCGCAGTTCGTGGACCGTCTGGGCGACACCTTCCGCTGGAAGGGCGAGAATGTGTCCACCACCGAGGTGGAACAGATCATGGACGGCGCGGACGGCGTCACCGAAACCGTGGTCTATGGCGTGGAAATCCCCGGTACCAACGGCCGCGCCGGCATGGCCTGTGCGCGCCTGGATACGGACGCGGAAAGCTTCGATTGGCAAAACCTTGCCAATTACCTCAAGCAAGAGCTTCCGCCTTATGCCATCCCGATCTTCATCCGAGTCACCACGAGTCCCATGCAGACCACGGGCACCTTCAAGCACCAGAAGACGGATCTGAAGAAAGAGGGCTATGACCTGAGCCAGCAGAACGATCCGGTCTATGCCTGGCTGCCCGGCGAGGACTATTACCTGCCGTTCACGCCGGA
>CAZHGU010000072.1:0-6691 GCA_964532105.1 uncultured Alcanivorax sp.
CCCTGGGCTAGATTTTCGGTCTGGCCGGTGCCCGCACCGGTCTGGTCTTCGGTCCCCCGAAGCTGTGCGAACAACTGGAGGCAAGCCTGGGGCCCTGGTCGGTCCCCGGGCCCACCCGGGCGGTCATGGTGCAGGCGCTGCAGGATCGGAAATGGCAGCAACACAACCGCGAACAACTGCGCAACGACAGCCGGCAACTGAAAACTCTGCTGGAAGAACAGGGTTTGCCGGTCATGGGCCATACCGCACTCTTTGCCTGGTGCCCCACGCCCGATGCATCCAGCATCGCCGACGCCCTGGCCCGGCGGGGTATTCTGGTACGCGTCTTTGATGATCCGCCCGCATTGCGGATCGGACTTCCCGGCGATGAAACGCAATGGCGACGGCTCCAGGACGCACTTCGTTCCGTGTTGCAGCTCATGCGGACATGAGGGGTGGTCAATTGACTTTCCCCGACCGCATTGGTAGCTTCCTTCACGCTTTCAGGTGGGCCGACATGAAAACGGCCTGAAACGGGAAGTCGGTGAATGCCCAGGCGCATGATTCCGACGCTGCCCCCGCAACGGTAATTGAGTGAATCGCGGATTCGCGCCGATTTTGATCCGGCGCCACCACTGTGCCTGCCGGGCACGGGAAGGTGTTCTCGCGAGGAAGCACGGCTTCCGCTCATAAGCCCGGAGACCGGCCTGAGAGCGCAACCAGGCGTTGCGGAGGGCAACGGCCGGGGTGAGCGGTCTCTTGTTCGTCCGATCTTCCCCGACTGTGCCGCCGCAACGGAAACCCAATCCGTGCGGGTGGGCACGGCCGGCGAGCCAAACGGCTCAAGGGGAAGAACTCATGTCACGATCCTGCCTTTTCACCACGGCATCCGCCGTTGTATTGACTCTTGCTTCCTGGAACGCAGCAGCTCAAGAGACTGCCTCCAGTACACAAACGCAATCCCGCTCACCGGAACAGTTTTCCGCGCTGGATCCAATGGTGGTCACACCCACGCGGACCAGCCGTACCGCGGATTCCAGTCTGGCTTCAGTCACCGTGATCGACGACGAAGAACTGCGCGAACAAAGTCCCACGGAAATGAGCGAACTGCTGCGGGCACAACCCGGCGTGGATGTCATCAGCAACGGCAGCTATGGCAAGACCACCAGTGTCTTCATGCGCGGCACCGGTTCCGAATCCACGATGCTGATGATTGATGGCGTACGCCTGCGTTCGGCCACCAGCGGCAGTCCGTCCTGGCAGTTTCTGCCGCCGGCACTGATCGAGCGGATGGAAATCGTACGCGGCCCGCGCGGCTCCCTTTATGGTTCCGACGCCGTGGGCGGCGTGGTGCAGATGTTTACCGAACCGGAAGAAGCCTCGGGCGGCTGGATGGAAGCCGGCGGCGGCTCCTTCAATACCTCGGAAATCGGCGCCGGTTTCAGCAGCATGGAAGACGGCACCAAGCTGCATCTGGGTTTTGATCGTTTCCGTACCGGCGGCACCGAATTGCGCGAAGACGGTGATGATCTGGGGTATGACAATACCGCCGCCAAGGGCGGCATCAGCCACGAATTCGACAACGGCGCCGAAGTCGGTATCAATGGCCTGCGCGCGGACGGCACCACGGAATTCATCGGTGGACGCACGAATTATCTGATCCAGACCAGCGGCGCAAAGGCCCGGCTGCCCGTAACCGACTGGTGGGATACCCGTCTCCAGGTCAGTGAGGCACGCGACGAGAGCACCACTTTCGAGGGCGGTACGACCAGTGTTTTCGACACACAATCCCGGATGGCCAACTGGCGCAACGTCATGCTCCTCGGCGACCACGAAATCGTCGCCGGCGCCGATCTGCGCCGGGACAAAGTGGACAGCACCGAGGACTTCGACGAAACCGAACGGGACAATGCCGCCGGCTTTCTCCAGGTACTGTTCAATGCCGGGGATCTGGATGTTCAAGCCAGTGGCCGTTATGACGACAACGATGCCTTTGGCCATGAAACCACCGGCTCCATGGCCCTGGGTTATGAACTGGACGGTAATCACCGGCTGCGCGCCAGTTATGGCACGGCCTTCCGGGCCCCCACCTTCAATGATCTGTATTATCCCGATTCCATGTTCTTCGAGAGCAACGAGAACCTGGATCCGGAAAGCTCCGCTACCGGCGAACTGGGGGCGCGCGGCCAGTACCGGCAATGGTTCTGGGATTTGGCCGCCTTTCAGACGGATGTGGAAAACCTGATCACCACCGTGAATCAGGGCGGCACCTATACTCCGGCCAACGTCAACGAAGCCCGCATACGCGGTGTCGAACTGGCCTCCGGTGTGGAAACGGACGACTGGAAGCTGAAGGCATCCGTAACCTCGCTGAATCCGCGCAACACGGAAACACACAAGGTGCTCCGCCGGCGCGCGCGTCACAGCGGCCGCCTGGATCTGGACCGGGTCTTCAACCGGCTAAGCCTGGGTGCCTCGGGTGTATTCCAGAGCAAGCGTTATGACGACGCGGCCAATACCCGGGAGCTGTCCGGTTTCGGTCTGCTGCATCTGCGGGCCGGCTGGGATTTCTCCGACAAGTGGTCCGCCCGTGTAACGGTCAAGAATGCGCTGGACAAGCGCTATACCACCGCCCGTAGCCCGAGCAATTTTGACTACATCAACGCCGGCCGGGCCGCGAACCTGAGCATCCGCTACGGAGCCCGCTGATGCATCGCGCGGCCTTGCTGCTGCTACTGCTCGCGATGGCCCCGCTGGCCTTCGCGGGCACGGTCACCGGCATTGTCTCCGAGCGTTCGGCCGCCGGGGTGGCGGCCGGCGCCCGCGCACTGCTGAACGAAACTTCGGAGCATGAAGTCCGGCTGCGCACGCCGGGTCAGCTGGCCCGGCTGTCGGACGCGGAAGTGGCCGAACTCTGGTCGGACGCCGACGCGATCTTCATGACCGGTGTATTCGGCGATCAGGTGGGTCGGCTGGCGCGCCTGCTGCGCGCACAGCCGCCCGGGGACAATGCGCCCATCCTGGCCATCCACAGTGATCGGCGCATCACCCGTCTGTCCCGATTCAACGGCACACGGATTCTCGCTGATCTCTCCGGGGATCAGCTGGATCAGCTTACCGCCAACCCGGAACCGGGCGAAGACCCGCGCCAGCATCTCGATGAGCTGCGCGAGCAGTTTCCGGAACAACGCAACTGGCTTACCGGCGAAGCCTATTATCAGGGCCGCACGCCGGAGCATCTGGCGAATCTGTTCCGCTGGCTGCTGAAGCGTTCCGGTATTGCAATGGATGTCGCGGAACCAAAGCCGCGTGCCACCATTCGCTACTACCGCAACGGCGAGGCTTATGCCGACGCTTCGAAACTGGACCTGGATGAAGGGCCGGCCGTGGCCCTGCTGGATCTGGATTCCGGCGATCAGCCCGGCAAGAAGGATCTGCTGGATGCGGCCTGCAAGGCGCTGGAAGAACGGGATATCCAATGCTTTTCCGTGCTCGCCCGCTGGGGCGGTGCCAGTGTGGAAGCCGTGAAAAAACTCGCCGAAAACGCGGCGCCGGCGGAACTGTCCGGCGTGGTCAGCCTGCAGGATTTCACCGTGGGCGGCGGTGACGGCCGCCGGCAGGCCACGGAGGCGTTCAAACAACTGGACGTGCCCGTGCTCAAGGGCATCCGGCTGGCCGAACGCACCGAAGCCGAATGGCGTCTGTCCACCGACGGTATTGCCCGCGATGATGTGCATTACAAACTGGCCATGCCCGAACTCCAGGGCATCAGCCAGCCGCTGGTGCTGGCCGTGGCCGAGCCGCCGAAAATCGACGACGCCACGGGCGTTCGTCTTTCGCTGACCCGTCCGGTACCCGAGCGCGTCCATACGCTGGCGGAACGCATGAAACGCTGGCAGCGCCTGCAGCAAAAGGACAACAGCGACAAGCGTGTGGCCCTGATCTATTACAACCATCCGCCCGGGCGCAACAATGTGGGCGCGGACGGGCTGGATGTGCCCGCCTCGCTGCATCACATGCTCACCAACCTGAAAAAGGCGGGCTATGAAACCGGCCCCCTGCCCGAAGATGCCGAAGCCTTGCTGGACCGGATTCAGGACAAAGGCGTCTATCTGGCCGAACACCGCACGGCCCTGGAAAAGCTCGACGGCCGGGTGCCGTCCCTGTCAAAGGAAGACTATCAACAGTACTTTGAAACCCTGCCCGACACCGTCCGGGCGGAACTGGAAAACGGTCCCGTAGGTTATCTTCATGCCCGACTGCAACAAGCACTGGAAGCGGATCAACAAGCCCTGGGCGAACGGACCCTGAAACGCGGCGCGGCGGATCTACGCCACATGCTCGAGGAAGTGGACCATGACGCCCGGGACCGGGCACTGGATCTGCTGGATCAGTTCGAACAGGGCTGGCAGAACCGCCTGGCCGGTGAAGGCGACACACAACGACTGACCAAACTGCGCGATGCGCTGATTCGTACCGGCATTCCCGGTCTGTCCGGCTGGGGCGAAGCGCCCGGCAAAGTCATGGTCCACGACGACCAGATGCTGTTTCCGGGACTGCATTTCGGCAATATCTTTGTGGGCCCGCAACCGCCGCGCGGCTGGCAGGAGCACGAGGAACTGCTCCACGCCAATACCACCTTTCCGCCCACCCACCATTACACGGGTTTCTATCACTGGCTGCGCAACAACTTTGAAGCGGACGCACTGGTTTATGTGGGCCGCCATTCCACGCGCGAATTCCTGCCCCGTCGTCGTGCCGGGCTGACCGGCGACGACTATCCGGATCTGCTGGGCGGCGCCCTGCCCGTGATCTATCCCTATACCGTGGACGGCGTGGGCGAAGGCATTCAGGCCAAGCGCCGCGCGCTGGGCGTAATCATCAGTCATCTTACACCGCCGCTGGAAACCACCGAGCTTTATGATCAGTTGCTGGAACTGCGGCAACTGGTGGAAACCTGGGAGTCTGCCCAGGACCCGGATGCCCCGACCCGGCAGAAAGCCGTGGAAACCCTGCGCCAACGCATCCGGGACATGAATCTGGTGGCGGAAATCCGGGAACAGCTTCACGAGGATGAACGCGGCGGCGAAGACAAGCACGGGGATGAAGAAGAACACACCGAAGCGAAAACGGAAGAAAACGAAAAGGAATCCGCCAGACTCACGGATGTAGATGACGAACTTCTGGTGCACGAAGTGGGCCACTATGTTACCCACATGCAGGAACGCTTCATGCCCATTGGCCTGCACACCTTCGGTCAGGACTGGAATGGCGAAGCCCTGGATACCATGATCTCGTCCATGGCGGGCGACGAGGATCCGGAGCCGGAATGGCGCAAGCTGTTGAAGCAGTCGCCGGGTCAGGAGATGGGTTCCTTCCTTAACGCGCTGAACGGCGGATTCGTCGCGCCCGGTCAGGGCAATGATCCCATTCGCACGCCGGAAGTGTTGCCCACGGGCCGGAACTTCCATGCCATTTCCGGTGATCTGATTCCCACCCGCGTGGCCTGGTCCATCGGCAAGGACATGGCGGCCGAGGCCCGGCAAAGCGGCGACGAACGCGCACAGGGCAGCGAAGCCATTGTGCTCTGGGCCTCGGATACCGTGCGCGATGAAGGCGTGATGATTGCCTTCGGCCTGAACATGCTGGGCATCAAGCCGGAATGGAATTCGCGCGGCATCCTCGAGGGCCTCGAACGCATGCCGCTGGACGATCGCCGCCGGCGCGACGCGCTCTTCACCACTTCGGGGCTGTTCCGGGATCTGTACGGCCAGCAGCTGGAATGGCTGGATCAGGCCGTGCGGCTGGCGCTGGACGGTGCCTCGAAAACCATCCGGCAAAAGCATCCCCAGCTGCGCAATGCCCTGGACGCGGCCCTGGAACCCCTGCCCGAGTCCATGCGTGATCCCGGTAACGAAACCCTGGCCCAAAACGATGTGGCCCGGCGCTGGGTGGCCGATACCAAGGCCTTGCGAGAACAGGACAAATCCGCCCAACAGGCCGGCCGCGATGCCGCCCTGCGGGTATTCGGCACGGCACCCGGTGCCTATGGCGCGGGCGTGAATCGTCTGGCGGCGCGCTCGGGCGCCTGGCAGGACCGCACGGAACTGGCCGATGTCTATACCCGCCGCATGGGGCATGCCTACGGCAAACGGGAAAGCGGCGCGTCCGCTCATGATGCGTTCCGGCAAAGACTGAACGATGTGGGCCGTACCTATCTGGGCCGGGCCAGTCATGTCTATGGTCTGCTGGACAACAATGACGGCTTCGATTTTCAGGGCGGACTGTCCATGGCGGTGGAACAGGTATCCGGCGAGGCGCCGGACAACCGTGTGCTGATGCATGCCGATCCGGACAATCCGGAAGTCACCTCCCTGGAACAGGCCCTGCTGGGCGAGCTGCGCGGGCAGAACCTGAATCCGCAATGGCTCAAGCCGCTCATGGATCGCGGCTATGCCGGCGCGCGCGAAATGAGTTCGGATTTTCTCGACAACCTCTGGGGCTGGCAGGTCACCAATCCGGACGTGGTGAAATCCTGGGTCTGGGACGAGGTCTACAATGTCTATTTTCAGGACAAGCACGGTATAGGTCTGGACGAATTCCTGGAGCAGGACCACAACGTCCATGTAAAAACCCATATGCAGGCCGTCACCCTGGTAGCAGCACACCGGGAGTACTGGGACGCGGATGAAGAAGTCATCCGGAAACAGGC
>CAZHGU010000073.1:0-6679 GCA_964532105.1 uncultured Alcanivorax sp.
TCGCCCAGCAGAAAGGACGGCTGGAACAGATGAACCACGGGCAGACCGGCCGCGATTACATCCGCCTCCGCTTCGCCCTTGGTGCGGGCATAGAAAAACGGCGAACGCCGGTTGGCGTTGATGGCGGAGACCAGCAGGAAATTGCGCGCGCCCTGGTCCGCGCCCAGGCGTGCCGCCTGCACGCACAGATCATGATCCACGTGATGGAAAGCGCCCCGGCTGCCTGCCTTGCTCAGAGTCGTACCGAGGCAGCAGAAGATATCGTCCACGGCGAACAGCTCCGGATAATCCGCCATATTCTCCAGATCGAGCACTTGCACCCGAACGCGGGGATGGGCCACGTCCAGCGGCCGCCGGGACAGCACCGTTACCGCCTCGTAATCATTGCCGGCGCACAGGGCCTCCAGGCAACGGCCGCCCACCAGGCCCGTGGCGCCGAGCAGCAGCGCGCGCCGCGTCATTCCTCGTCCTCTTCGTGTTCCGTGGAGGTATCGGCGGGCAGCCAGTGATGCAGCAGCGTTTCCAGATTATCCAGATGAATGGGCTTGGCCAGAAAATCGTCCATGCCCGCCGCCATGCAGCGCGACTGCACGTCTTCAGCCGTATTGGCGGTAATGGCGATCACCGGAATGCGCTGACCTTCTTCCTCGCGCTCACGCATCCGCCGGGTCACCTCGAAACCGTCCAGCCCGGGCATCATGCAATCCATCAGCACCAGGTCGAAGCGCTCGCGTTCCAGCAACTGCAGGGCCCGCTCGCCGCTGTCCACCACCTTCACCTGATAACCCAGCTTGTCGAGCATGCCCCGGGCCACCAGCTGATTGATCTCATTGTCTTCCACCAGCAGCAGACGATAATGGCTCCGGGCGCGAAGATCCGCCGGCGAATCCGGTGCCTTGTCCGCCACGGGCTGACGCGCCTCAATGTTGTACAACTGACGCAGTGCATTGCGCAGACTGTGACGGTGAACCGGCTTGATCAGCACGGTTACGCCGCGTTTATCGACCAGTTTCTGCACTGTCCGCTCAGCCCGTTCCTCGATACCCACCATGAGGATCACGCCCACCTCGGACAGGCTGGGGTCGTCCAGCACGGTCTGACAGAGATTCAGCGCCGAACCCCGCCGCGACCAGGTATCCACCAGCAACAGCTGGAAATCCACCTTTGATCGATGGCTCTCGCGCAGGGCCTGGAGCGCGTGGTCGTAGTTGTCCGCCGGTACACAGCTGCTGCCCAGCGCCTCGAATTCCTCCTGCAGGTTTTCCTCGGTGCCGGTAGCGGCTCCGGCAACGAGCGCGCGATCCGCGCCCATGATCTGGCCCAGCTCGCCCTGCTCGCGCATGTCCGGCTGCATGCCCAGGTGAGCGGTAAAGGAAAAGACACTGCCCCCGCCCGGACGGCTGTCCGCGTGGATCTCGCCGTTCATGGCTTCCACCAGGCCCTTGCACACCAGCAGCCCGAAGCCGGTGGACTGCGGGTCACGGCCGTCCTCGCGCGGATGGAGAAACTCGTCCTGAAAGACATGCTGCAGGGTGGCCGCATCCATGCCCGGCCCCTCGTCCGCCACACTGACGCGCAACATGCCGTCGCGCTCGCTGGACGGATCAAAGCGCACGCGCACAATGATCTCGCCCTGCTCGCTGAACTTGATGGCATTGCTCAGCAGATTGGTGAGTACCTGCAGAACCCGCTCCCGGTCGCCGCGCACCCGGCGCGGCAGGTGCCGGTCCATGACGCAACTGAGCTCCAGGTTGTTGCGCTCGGCCATGGACCCGAATGCCTCGAGGGTTTGCTCAATGGCGCGGCGCAGATCGAAAAAGTCGGGATTGAGCGTGATCCGGCCGGTCAGAATGCGGCTGTAATCCAGCACATCGTCAATCAGGGAAAGGAGCAACGTGCCGGACTGCGCGGCCACCTGATGATACTCGCGCTGCTCCGGTGTCAGCTCGGTGTCCTCCATGAGCGAGAGCATGCCCATCATGGAATTCATGGGCGTGCGCAGCTCATGCGCCAGACGATAGACCAGACTCAGCTGCACCGAGCGTCCCGCCGGCTCCGCCGGTCCGGGAGTCGATTCCCGACGCGGTGTGGGCCGGCGTTCGCGCGCCATGGCATGCCAGAAGGCGAGATGCTGCTCGCGGAAGGTGCGCAATAGATAGGCGCTGTAGACGCCCAGCAGGATGGCCAGCACCACGGATTCCGGAGTGGCCTGCCCAAGCAGCACCCCGATGGTGGGCAGAAAAACCAACGGCACACAGGTCTGGCGCGCGGCGAGTGATCCCATCCAGGAGTTGCCCAGAGCCGTGACCACGCCGATGTTGTAGATGCAGACCACCACAAAGGCCGCGTCCAGGCCGTAGAGACGGACCACCAGAGCCATGAGCAGGCCCCAGACCAGTGAATGCAGGACCAGACCCCCGCCGAACAGGCGGCGCCAGCGGCCCGGCCCCGCGCCGTGGATCTGATCGAAGCGCACCACCAGCAGCAGCCGGAACCCGGTGAGCAGCAGAATGGCCAGCCCGAAGGTAACGGCCAGGGCGCGATACTGGCTCCACAGATCGCCCCAGACACTGACAAAGGCATAGACCAGCAGGGCGGAGAGCAGACCCAGCACGGAGTTGCGGGCGGCGCGATAGTCCACCTGGCGCAGTATCTTGCGGTCCTTGACGACCGGCGTGGCGGAACGCTCCATGGCGCTCTCCTTGATCGCGTTGATGCGGGACAGCACCCGGGTTCGTCGGGTTTGCAGCCCCGCCGCAGTCAGGCGAACCCTAGCACTACGCCCGGTTCCCTGCCACCCCCGGACGCCGGCGTTCCAGCGCGATCAGCAGCGGCACGAAAAAGAAGAAGTCCACGAACAGCGCCAGAGCAATGGTCATGGCCGACAACTGGCCCATGCTGGCATTGGGATAGAAATGACTGGTACCGATGACGGCGAAATTGGCCACCAGCACCACCGAGGTGCCCACCAGGGCCACGCCCACGGTCCGGAAGGCATAGCGCACCGCCTCCCGGGTGTCCTGTCCCAGTTCCCGCTTGGCGCGGACATACTTGCTGAGAAAGTGCACCGTGTCGTCCACCACAATCCCCAGCGTCATGCAGCCCACCACGGACACGGCCAGCCCGATTTCGCCATTCACCCAGGCCCAGAGACCAAACGCCATGCCCGCTGGGAACAGATTGGGCACCAGCGACAAGAGCCCGTACCGCACCGAGCGCAGCGCCAGCATGAGCAACAGCGACACCGTCACCAGGGCCACGGCCGCGCCCACCAGCATGCTGCGGATATTGCGCTGGGTGACAGTGCCGAAAAGGATATCCATGCCCGTGCCCTGCGCCTGCAGGGTCTCCGGGAAATGCGCCTCCATCCAGGCCTCGGCCCGGCGGTTAAATTCCAGCACCGGGGTGGAACCGATATTCTCCAGCATGACCACCACCCGGCCGTGACTCTTGTTGATATCCCGCTGGTTCTGCAGGCCCAGGCCCCGGGGCAGAGACATCTCGTACATCAGGGTGTACTGGCTGATCAACTCGCGGCGGTCCGGAATCCGGAAGTACTCGTCCCGGTCCTGGTTCATGTCCCGGTTGAGCCGCTTGATCACCTCGCTGAAGGCGTTGACGAAAACCACATGCTCCTGCTCGCGCAGCCAGGAGACGAACTCGTTCATTCTTTTCAGATAATCCGGATCCATGGTGCCACCCGCCTCGCCCGAGTCCAGCGAGTAATCGATGCGGTGCATGCCCGTCATCTCGCGCATGGCGAAATCATTCACGCGGCGCACATCGAAGGTCTCGTCAAAGTATTCGTTGAATACATCGTTGATGCGGTTCTGCGGAATGCTCGCCAGCAGGATCAACACAGCCACCCCCGTACCGGCCAGCAGGGGCCGGTAATAACGGATCACGCCCTGCGCGAGCCGGTCCATGACTTCACTGCCGCCGGACGAAGAGCCCGCCGGCACGCGATGCGGCACCAGGGCAATCAACGCGGGCAACAGCACCACGGACAGCACAAAGGCGGCCAGCACGCCCATGACCACCACATTGCCCAGCACCCGGAAGGGATCGGAGTCGGCGAAATTGAGAATGGCGAAACCCAGGGCCGTGGTGATACTGGTCAGCCAGATGGGCTGAAAGTTGATGCGCAGACTCTCCAGTATGGCCGGACGCCATTCATATCCAGCCAGTCGTTGCTGACGGTAGGTGGTCAGCATGTGAATACAGTCCGCCACCGCCAGGGTAAGAATCATGGACGGTGCCATGCCCACCACCGGCGAGAACTCCATGCCCAGCCAGACGGACAGCCCCAGCGCGATCAGGATGGAAAAACTCACCACCATCACCACCAGGCCGGTGAAGAGTACATGGCGCAGGATCAACAGCAGACAGATCAGCATGACCACAAAGGCCAGCGGCAATATGGTGCTCAGCGCCTGTTCCGTAGCCTCTTCCGTGGCCTGGGAAAACACCACCGTGCCCGTGAGCATGAACTCGATATCCGGATAGCGCTGCTCGAATTCCTCCGCCATGGACCGGGCGGCGCTGGTAATCCGCGGCGCTTCTCTGTTCTGCTCATCCAGGGTGACCGTCACGGACACCCCGGCCACATGCCCGTCCGGCGACAGGATCCGGCCCACCAGGGAAGGCTCGTTCAGGGCGACCTTCCGGACACGCTCGATGGCCTCCGGCGACATCGAGGCGGCGTCCTCCACCAGCGGATTGATATTGAGGGTGTCGCCGTCCACCCGGGTATGCTGGAAATTGATCGGGGAATCCACCCGGGTGGCATTGGGCAGGGTCCAGGCTTCTTCGGTGAGCTCTTCCAGCGCGCTCAGATTGTCGCGCGTGAAGATGTCGTTGTTCTCCGGATGGACCACGAAGAGCACGAACTCATTGGCGGTAAAGCGGTCCTCCAGCTGGCGGAAACGCTGGAAATCCGGATTGTCCTCGGTGAAGAAGATCCGCGGATTGTTGTTGTTCTCGAAATCCTTGAGCCCCCAGCCGGCGAGCGCGGTACACAGCACCACGGCCAGCACCACCGTCCAGGGATGCTCCACCACCCATTGATTCCAGCGCTCCAGCATGTGGCCCCCTTTCGCCCTGCCGACGGGCGCAGTCTAGTTCTCTTTGAACGGACTGTCATTTCGTGACGCGGCGTTCCTACCATAACCTTTACGTAAACGTAAGGTTCATTCAGAATCAGGTCCATGTCGAACGAAACCTGGACCATCGGCGAGCTGGCACGGGCCTTCGGGATCACCACCCGCACCATCCGCTTCTATGAGGACGAGGGGCTGCTGCACCCGGAGCGCGACGGCCAGACCCGGATCTACCGTCCGCGCGACCGGGTGCGCCTCAAGCTCATCCTGCGCGGCAAGCGCCTGGGTTTCTCGCTGTCCGAGAGCCGGGAACTGATTGATATGTACAACCCGGAAGCGGACAACCGGGATCAGCTCGAAGCCCTGCTGGATAAAATCGCCGACCGGCGTCGGCAGCTGGAACAGCAAAAGCGCGATATCGCAGCCATGGAAAGCGAGCTGGACGAAGTGGAACAGCGCTGCCGGGACGCACTGGCGGAACGCGCCTGATCAACAGGAGTCATGATGCAACACTACCCCACCCTGCAATACGGCCTGGACGAAACCCTGACCGCCCTGCGCGATACGGTGCGCGCCTTCGCGGAGAAGGAAATCGCGCCCCGGGCCGCCGAAATCGACGAAACCAACAGCTTCCCCGCCGATCTCTGGCCCCGGATGGGCGAGCTGGGCCTGCTCGGCATTACGGTGGAGGAGGAATACGGCGGCTCCGACATGGGCTATCTGGCCCATGTGATCGCCATGGAGGAAATCAGCCGGGCCTCCGCCTCGGTGGGCCTGTCCTATGGCGCGCATTCGAATCTGTGCGTGAACCAGATCCGATTGAACGGTACCGAGGAACAGCGTCAGAAGTATCTGCCCGGTCTGCTCTCGGGTGAGCACATCGGCGCACTGGCCATGAGCGAAACCGGTGCCGGCTCGGACGTGGTGAACATGAAACTCCGCGCCGAGCGCAAGGACGACCACTATGTGCTCAACGGCAGCAAGATGTGGATCACCAATGGCCCGGATGCCCATACCTATGTGATCTACGCCAGGACGGATCCGGATGCCGGCTCGAAAGGCATTACGGCCTTTATCGTCGAGCACGACTTTCCGGGGTTCTCCCGCGCACAGAAGCTGGACAAGCTGGGCATGCGCGGCTCCAATACCTGTGAGCTGGTCTTCGAGGACTGCAAGGTACCCGCGGAAAACGTGCTGGGCGGCGAAGGCAAGGGCGCGGGTGTGCTCATGAGCGGCCTGGACTATGAACGCGCCGTACTCTCCGGCGGTCCCGTCGGGGTCATGCAGGCCTGTCTGGACGAAGTCATCCCCTATGTTCATGAACGCGAACAGTTCGGCCAGCCCATCGGCGAATTCCAGCTGATGCAGGCGAAACTGGCGGATATGTACACCCGGCTGAGCGCCTCGCGCAGCTATCTCTATGCCGTGGCGCAAGCCTGTGACCGGGGCGAGACCCAGCGCAAGGACGCCGCCGGCTGCATCCTCTTCTGCGCCGAAAACGCCACCCAGAGCGCCCTCGACGCCATCCAGGCCCTGGGCGGCAATGGCTATATCAACGAATACCCGACCGGGCGGTATCT
>CAZHGU010000074.1:0-1801 GCA_964532105.1 uncultured Alcanivorax sp.
AAGGCGCGCCGACGCCGCCGTACTGCCTGTACGGGTAGGAGGCGCAACGCCGAGCGAGTCGAAACCCGGCATGGCCCGAAGGGTTCCGTTCAAAATCCCTGTTGTTGGCGGAAAACAGGGTTGTCCCGTTCAAACTACGCTTTTCCTCGCACGCTTCTCGTGATCCGATTTTGATCGGAACAAAACGCATCCATGGGCGGATCAGAGGTTCCCCACCCCTAATGGCGGAAATGGCGCATGCCGGTAAACGTCATGGCCATATTGTGCTCGTCCGCGGCGGCGATTATCTCTTCGTCACGGATGGAGCCGCCCGGCTGGATGACGCAGGCGATGCCGACTTCGGCGGCGTTGTCGATGCCGTCGCGGAAGGGGAAGAAGGCATCCGAGGCCATGACCGCACCGGCCACCTCCAGCCCGGCCTGTTCGGCCTTGATGGTGGCGATGCGCGCCGAGTTTACGCGGCTCATCTGGCCGGCACCCACGCCGATGGTGCGGCCGTCGCGGCCGTAGACAATGGCGTTGGACTTGACGAACTTGGCCACCTTCCAGGTGAACAGCATGTCCCGGATTTCCCGTTCGTCCGGAACCCGTTGCGTGACCCTTTGCAGATGCTCTTCGTCCACCATGGCCTGATCACGGTCCTGGATCAGCAGGCCGCCGTTGACGCGCTTGTAATCCAGCGCTGGCGCGGCGGGTTGCCAGTGCCCGCATTCCAGCAAGCGTACGTTTTTCTTCGCCGCCACGGCTTCGCGCGCGGCTTCGGTGACCACGGGCGCGATGATTACCTCCACGAACTGCCGATCGACAATGGCGCGGGCGGTAACGTCGTCCAGTTCGCGGTTGAAGGCGATGATGCCGCCAAAGGCGCTTTCCGGGTCCGTGGCGAAGGCTCGCTCATAGGCGTCCAGCAGCGTATCGGCCAGGGCCACGCCACAGGGGTTGGCGTGCTTGACGATGACACAGGCGGGTTCGGCGAACTGCTTGACGCATTCCAGGGCGGCGTCGGTATCGGCAATATTGTTATAGGACAGGGCCTTGCCCTGAAGCTGGCGTGCCGTGCTTACGCTGGCCTCGGTGGCGTCGGGTTCCACATAGAAGGCGGCGCGCTGATGCGGGTTCTCGCCGTAGCGCATGGTCTGGGCCTGGTCCAGCTCCAGACGGAAGGGATTCGGTAGGTCCACCTCCGTGCCCTCGGCGCTCTGGGTTTCAAGATAACGCGCGATGGCGGCGTCATAGGCGGCCGTGTGCGCAAAGGCCCGGCGGGCGAGATCAAGACCCTGTTCCGGTGTCAGGCGGCCGTGTGCGCGCAGTGCTTCCAGCACGGACGTGTAGTCTGCCGGATCAGTCACCACGCCCACATCCGCGTGGTTCTTGGCGGCGGCGCGGATCAGGGTGGGGCCGCCGATGTCGATATTCTCGATGGCGTCTTCAAGGGTGCAGTCCTCGCGCGCCACGGTTTCGCGGAAGGGGTAGAGGTTCACCACCACCAGATCAATGGGCGCGATATCGTTTTCGGCCATGACGGTTTCGTCGGTGCCGCGGCGTCCCAGGATGCCGCCGTGGATGGTCGGATGCAGCGTCTTGACCCGCCCGTCCATGATCTCCGGGAAGCCGGTGTGCTCGGAAACCTCGCGCACGGTGAGTCCGGCGTCGCGCAGGCGCCGGAAGGTGCCGCCGGTGGACAGGATCTCCACGCCCAGTTCGGCCAGTTCCCGGGCGAAATCCTCGATTCCGGTCTTATCGGAAACGCTGATGAGCGCGCGCTCCACCGACTTCTTCATGATACTGCGTCTCCTGATTT
>CAZHGU010000074.1:1811-6654 GCA_964532105.1 uncultured Alcanivorax sp.
GGGGAGAAACAAAAAAGGGCCGTTCGGTAACGGCCCCGGATGGGCGAACGGGCTTCAGAGCAGCCCGTACTGCTTGAGCTTCTTGCGCAGGGTGCCCCGGTTCAGGCCCAGCATTTCCGCCGCCCGGGTCTGATTGCCCCGGGTGTGTTCCAGTACCTTTTCCAGCAGCGGAATCTCCATCTCCGCCAGTACCGTCTGGTAGACATTGTTGACCTCTTCGCCTTCCAGGTTGGCGAAATAATCGGTCAGCGAACGCCGCACGCAATTGCGCAGGGTGTCGTGACTGTCGGTGCGCGCGAGCGTCAGGGCGGAAGTTTCTTCGGCGGTGTTCATTTCGATTCGGGTCCGTGCTGCTGTGCTGTTCATGCGGCCAACGCTCCGTCGTCAGAATCAATGGCGAACACTCCGCCGGAACCGGCGCGCCGGTCGGAGTGCAAGCCGGAATTTTTTTGGAGTTGCGACTGCGTACTGCTTCGCGGTGTCCCGTTTCCCGTGATGCCGCCACCCGGAAGCGTGCGGAGCACTCCGGAACCAGGCTCCCCCGTCGGATCTGGTCGCACTCGTCGCGGGCGTATCTCGGGTTCGGTGTACGGCCCCGGGACTGCCAATCCGGAAGCGGCCGTGCGAGCCGGGAAGGTCCCCCGGCAGACGGAACATGATACCACCGGCGCCGCCGGATTCCAGTCCCCGCACCCGGCTGGAACGCAATTTTGTGCCGTCGGGAGATGGGCGGGGTCAGCCCGCTTCCGTGTCGTCCGAACTCCGGGCCGGCGGATGGAAGCGCAGGTTGTAATTGACCGCCTCGGCCCCCGGGTCCAGGATTTCAAAGGAGACATGGACGGGCACATCCGGGGGCATGAGCTCCCGGTTTTCGAGTTCGCCGGCGCGGTATTCATCCGGCGTGAAACGACGGCTGGCCACGGGTTCTTCGTCCATGGACGAAAACGTCAGCTCGAGATCGGGGAAGGGCTGGGGATACTTGGCCTCGTTGAACAAAATGGCGTCCACCACCAGGGCATTGTCCACTTCCGGGTGACTGCGGACCACCAGGTTGGCGCCGCGCAGCTGCTCGATATTGGAGCGTCCGGGCAGAGTGCAGCCCGCCAGATCACAGATCTGTGCATAAAGGGGACGCCATTCGGGTGTCCGGGCCAGTTCCTGGTAGTGGAAGGCCAGATACTGCCCGGCCAGCACCACCAGGGCCAGCAGGGACAGTGAGCTCCATTTCAGCCACTGTGTGCCCGGGGTGGCGAAACGCGGAGCGGAACGCTGTGCGGGCTGGGGCTCTTCTCCGCCCGTGGGGATGTCGATGTAATCCGGCTCCGCCCCGTCATCCAGGCCCAGGGAAAACAGATCCGATTCCGCGTCCTCGTCCGTGGGCTCGTCCGGTACGCGTTGACCGCGTCGGGACTCGGGTGCTTCCTCCGGGGCCTCGTCATCGCCGGGCGATTCATCCAGCAGGGACATGTTCTCGGGCGCGGGCGGCTCGGTCCGGGTCCGGGGGGGATCCGGCTGCGAATCATCGTCTTCCAGCTCCTCGAGCAGCTGTTCCGCCCAGGATTCATCCGTGTTTCCGCCACCGCCCGCCTCGGCCAGATCATCGTCGCCGAAGCTGCTCCCTTCCTCGTCCATGGACAACAGGCTTTCGCTCAGTTCCGAGTCCCCCAGCGAAACGGCGGTGTTGTTGGTGGGGAAGGCATCCTTGTCTTCCTTCTTCGGTTGCTCCGGTTTGCTTTCCTCGGTGGAGTCGTCTTCCGGCAGGGTCCAGCGCTGATCGGAGTCCTGTTGCTGTTTCCGTGGCTGCGCCTGGTGCGAGGCTTGCGATTGGCGGGATTGTTCCTTCGCGCCGCTCCGGGTTGTGCCATCCTGCCGGGACTGGCCCTGTTTTGCCTGGTCCTGTTTTGCAGCGGTCTGCCGGCTCGACGGTTGCTGCTGTCCGGATTGTCCCCCGGAAGCACCGCCGGAGGCGCTCTTCTGCTTGACCTTGACGGGATTGCCCTGTTCGTCGACCAGGTTCTGTGTGGCCAGAAAGACTTCCAGGCAGGAACCGCAGCGCACCTTGCCCTTCGCCTGCTTGAGCTGCTCCACGCCGATTTTGAACTGGGCCGCGCAATGCGGGCACCGGGTCTTGTACTGAGCTGCCATGCCGGTATCAATCCGCTAGTGTAGAAGTCTTTCTTGTACAGCCACCGCTCGGGCCGGTGCAAGGGCGTGGTTCCGCCTGGTGTTATTCGGCCTCACGCCGAATACCGGTGAGCAGGCACCAGTCGCCGCGCTCGACCGGTGCTTCCAGCTCGAACCATGGACGGTAATGGTGGCATACCTCGGACGCTTGTTCACGCAGAATACCCGACAGCAGAAGAGAGCCCGCGGGCCGGGTCAGTTCGGCCAGATGGGGCGCGAGCTCCATGAGCGGACCGGCCAGGATATTGGCCAGCATTAGGTCGGCGCCGCCGGGCACCGTCTTGAGATCATGGCAGAACAGACGCTCGCTGACGCCATTGGTTTCGGCATTGGCGCGCGTGGCGGTCAGCGCCTGGGCGTCCAGATCACAGACATCGGCGCGCTCCGCGCCCAGCAGCAGGGCCGCGATCGCCAGCACGCCGGAGCCGCAGCCGTAATCCAGCACCCGCTGGCCGGCGGGCGGATGGGTGTCCAGCCATTCCAGGCACAGCGCGGTAGTTTCATGAGTGCCGGTGCCGAAGGCCAGGCCCGGGTCCAGGCGCAGATTCACCGCGTCCGGTTCCGGCGCCTCGCACCAGGAGGGCACGATCCAGAGCCGCTCGCCGAAGCGCAGGGGCTGGAAGTCGTCCATCCAGCTGCGCTCCCAGGCCTGGTCGGCGAGTACTTCCACCCGGCTGTCGGGCAGGGACGCGCCGAACTGCCGTTCGATCTCGGCGATCAGCGCGTCCGGATCCCGGTCCGCGGGGAAGAGCGCGGTGACAATGGTGTCCCGCCACAGCGGCATGGCGCCGGGCGCGGGTTCCAGCAGGGGTTCGTCGCCGGCGTCGCGCAGCGTTACCGCGGCGGCACCGGCGTTTTCCAGCAGGCTCTGCAGCCGCCGGGCCTGGTCGCCGTCGGCGGCGATATGAAGCTGCTGCCAGCCCATCAGCGCAGGGTGGCCTCCAGGTGGTGGATATCCACGCCGCCCTCGATAAAGGCCGAATCCCGGAAGATGCGATCCCGGTGCAGGGTCACATTGGTCTGAATGCCCTCGATCACGATTTCATCCAGCGCATTGCGCATGCGCGCCAGAGCCGTACCCCGATCCGGGCCCCAGGTGATGAGTTTGCCCAGCAGTGAATCGTAGAACGGCGGCACCGTATAGCCGGTGTAGACATGCGCGTCCACTCGAACGCCGTTGCCCCCGGGTGCATGGTAATAGCTGATCCGGCCCGGGCAGGGATGGAAATGCACAGGATCCTCGGCATTGATGCGTGCTTCCATCGCGTGTCCGCTCAGCCGGATATCCTCCTGGCGCAACGATAGTGGCTCGCCCCCGGCGATGCGCAGCTGTTCCTTGACGATATCCACGCCCGTGATCATTTCCGTGACCGGATGCTCCACCTGGACGCGGGTGTTCATCTCGATAAAGTGGAATTCGCCCTTTTCGTAGAGGAACTCGAAGGTGCCCGCGCCCCGGTAGTTCATTTCCTCGCAGGCGCGCACGCAGCGCATGCCGATGTCGTGACGCTGATTGTCCGGAATATGCGGCGCCGGCGCTTCCTCCACCACCTTCTGGTGACGGCGCTGCAGCGAGCAGTCCCGGTCGCCCAGATGCACGGCATTGCCCTGGCCGTCGGCAAGCACCTGGATCTCCACATGCCGGGGCGCTTCCAGAAACTTTTCCATGTAGACGGTATCGTCGCCGAAACTGTTGCGCGCTTCGGACTGGGTCATGGTGATGGCATTGAGCAGCTGATCTTCGTTGTCCACCACCCGCATGCCCTTGCCGCCGCCGCCGGAAGCGGCCTTGATCATGATGGGATAGCCGATATTGCGGCCCAGGTTAAGCACCTGATCCGGCTCACCCTGTACCGGCCCATTGCTGCCGGGCACCGTGGGCACGCCCGCTTCCTTCATGGCGTTAATGGCGGACACCTTGTTGCCCATCATGCGGATGCTCTCCGCGGTGGGGCCCACAAAGATGAACCCGGAGCGCTCCACGCATTCGGCGAAATCCGCGTTTTCCGCGAGAAAGCCATAGCCGGGGTGTACGGCGTCGGCGTCGGTCACCTCGGCGGCGCTGATAATGGCCGGGATATTGAGATAGGACTCCGTGGACGGGGCCGCGCCGATACATACGGCCTCGTCCGCCAGACGCACATGCATGAGCTCCTTGTCCGCCTTGGAGTAGACAGCCACGGTGCGGATGCCCATTTCCTTGCAGGCGCGCAGGATACGCAGTGCGATTTCGCCGCGATTGGCGATAACAACCTTTTCCAGCATGGTGAGTATCCTGTCCGTTTAGACGATGCTGAACAGCGGCTGGTCGAATTCCACCGGTTCGCCGTTTTCCACCAGCACCGACTTGATGGTGCCGGACTTGTCCGCCTCGATCTGATTCATCATTTTCATCGCCTCGACAATGCAGAGCACGTCGCCGGCCTGCACGGTCTGGCCTTCCTCGACAAAGGGCGGCGCGTCGGGCGAAGGGGCGTTGTAGAAGGTGCCCACCATGGGCGAGCGCACCAGATGGCCCTCGGGCTCGGGCTCGGGCGCGGATGCCTGTTTCTCCGGCTCCGGTGCCGGTTCGGGCGCGGGCGCCGGCGCGGCCGGCTGCGGAGCGGCGGGTTGCGGTGATACCTGGGTGGTACCGCCGCGACTGATGCGCACCGATTCC
>CAZHGU010000075.1:0-6635 GCA_964532105.1 uncultured Alcanivorax sp.
GGTTTTTTCAACAGCCTGCTAGTTCCGGTGAAATTGTGTACAGCGGGAGGCGGGTTCGGGCTATGATGGACAAAGGAGGCAGGTGCGCCCCGCGCGGGAGCGGAGCTTGCCGAGCCTGTTCATTTTCAGGGATGTCATTCATGTGTGGTTCCAGAGGACGGTAATGTTTTCGTCGCCCCGGCGGATTTTCACACTGGTGCTGATCTGTCTTCCCCTGATGCCGGGGGCGGCGGATGAGTCCGTGCTGACGGTATCCGTCCAGGGGGCAGACGCCGGCCGCGTGGCCTGGTTCAGCGACAGGCTCTCCGAAATGCTGGGCGAGCGCATTCGCATGGTGCCGCCGGAAGACGCCGACGTGCATGTGGCCCTGGACCGCGAGCACTTTCGCGCTACCTGCCGGGACCAGGCCACGGTGGTGGGCGTGAATATCGCCCCGCGGCAGGTGCGCGCTGTCCGCGACCAGGGTCGCCGGTGTACGGCACTGTTCCGTGGCGCCGCGCCCGAGCGCCAATTGCGGTTGCTGCAGCTGCTTCAACCCGGTGTCCAGCGCGTCGGGGTGCTGTTGACACCGCAGAGCGGTTGGCTCCGGAATGATCTGCTGGCCATCGCGGACATCCGTGAACGCGTGCCCTTGTCGTTCGATTTCGTGGAGGTGGCCCGGCGGCAGGAACTCGCCCCGGCGCTGAACCGGTTGCTGCCCCGGGTGGATGCGTTGCTGGCGCTGGACGAAACCGGCCTCTATGACTCGCATACGGCCCGACTGGTGCTGTTGACCAGTTATCGGCAACGCCGTCCCGTAGTGGGGCCCAATCGCGCCTTCGTCCAGGCCGGCAGTCTGGCCACCACCTACAGCGGCGATACCCACCGGGCCCGGTCGCTGGCTGCCTGGTTGCGGCGTCTGCAGCGGGAGGGCGAATTGCCCGAACCGGACTGGCCCGCTCATTTTTCCGTGACGCTCAACGAGGATGTGGCCGAGGCCTATGATCTGCCCCTGCGCGATCCCCGGGAGCTGGCCGCGGAGCTGCGTGACGGGGAGGCCGAATGATTCCCACCCGTATACGCAATCAGCTCCAGTTGCTGGCGGTATTGCCGGCGCTGATCATGTTCGTGCTGTTGCTGGTGGCGCTGACCTGGCAGCGCTTTCAGGATGTAGAGACGCAGCTGGACCGGCGCGGGCAGTTCATGGTGCGGCATCTGGCGCTGGCCTCGGAATACGGGGTGCTCTCCGGCAATCACAGGGATTTGCGCAAGCAGGCGGAGCTGGCGCGCAAGGATCCGGCGGTGCGCTATGTGCTTTTCCGTGACGATGAGGGTGAGGTACTGCTGTTCGAAGGGGAACGCCGGGAGCTTCCTCCGGAAAGTGACGGCGACGAAGGCCGTGATCTCCATTTCTTCCGCGCCGATATTTTCCGCCAGTCCGTGCTGGCGCCCGTGTCCGGGCCGGAGGAATCCGGGCAGGATCTGGACGCGCCCGAGCGTATCGGGGAGGTGACCCTGGCGTTGTCCGGCGCCTCGGTCGCCGCCCGGCAGCGCGAGATTCTGCTGACCAGCCTGGGCCCGGCCCTGGTGGCCATTCTCGCCGGTTTGTGGATTGCCGCCCGTCTCAGCCGCAATCTGTCCGATCCGCTGACCCGCTTGTCCGAGCTGGTCCGCGTCATCCGCTCCGGCGATTACCACGTACGCGGCAGCGAGCCCCTGCGCGGCGAGCCGGCGGCGCTGCAGAACGATATCAACGAACTGGCAGCGGCGATGGAACGCGCGCGCCGGCGTCAGGACAAGGCCATGGAGGAACTGCGCGACGAGCGCCGCCGGGCGGAGGCCGCCAACCAGGCCAAGAGCGATTTTCTGGCCATGATGAGCCACGAATTGCGCACGCCCATGAACGGCGTGCTGGGTATGCTGGAGTTGCTGCAGAGCACGCGGCTGGACGAAGAACAGGGCCAGTATACGCGCGCCGCCGAGGAATCCACCTCCCACCTGCTGGAAGTCATCAACGACATTCTGGATTTCTCGCGCATCGAGTCCGGGCGGCTGGAAATGGAGGAACTCTGGTTCGAGCCGGGCGAGCTGATCCGCAGTTGCGTGGACAACTTTCGCTATCTGGCCGAGCAGAAGGCGCTGACCTTTGAGTTGGCGGGTGACCAGCAACTGGACGGCCTGGAAGTCTGTACCGACCCGACCCGCTTGCGCCAGATCCTGTCCAACCTGATCAGCAATGCCGTCAAGTTCACCCAGCAGGGGCATGTACGGGTCGACCTCGATGCCCGGCGCGAGGCCGACCAGCTGCTGCTGCAGGTTACTGTCGCCGATACCGGGATCGGCATACCCCGGCACAAGCAGGCCACCCTCTTTGATGCATTCTCGCAGGTGGACTCGTCCACCTCGCGGCGCTTCGGCGGTACAGGGCTGGGACTGACCATTGCCCGGCGCCTGACCAGCATGCTGGGTGGCGACATGGACGTGGACAGCGTGGTTGATGAGGGCACACGCTTTGTCTGTCGCTTTCGTTTGCCCTGCCGCCGGGCTGTTTCCGTGGCGGCCAGTGCCACCGGTTCCGCCGAGCACTGGACTACGCTCAGCGGCCGGGTGTTGCTGGTGGAGGATAACGATATCAACCGCATGGTGGCGGAAAGCATGCTCGCGGCGGCCGGTCTGGAGGTCACGGCCGTGGAGAACGGCAATGAGGCGCTGAAAGCGCTCGCGGAGGCGGATTTCGACGCCGTGTTCATGGACATCCAGATGCCGGTCATGGACGGCCTTGAGGCCACCCGGATCTGGCGGCGCAAGGAACGCGAGGACCGCCGCGCCCGGATACCGATCATTGCCCTGACCGCCAATGCCCTGCCCGGCGAGCGTGAGCGCTGTCTGCGCGAGGGCATGGATGACTATATCGCCAAGCCCTTCCAGCGCGACAAGCTGCTGAGTGTACTGGCCCGTTTTCTGGATCCGGCCGACGGTACGGGGGAAGCCCGGCAGGGCGATCGAGGGCGCTAATCGCCGTTGTCGACGCCGAAGGGCTGTTCGTGTTGGTCCTCGACCCGCGAGATCAGTTCGCCATCCGGCAGGCGGGTGCGCAGGGTGTCGCCCGGCTCGACGCGTTCGATGGAACGCAGCGGCTGACCGTCCTTGAGGGTGATACTGTAGCCGCGCTGCAGGGTGGCCAACGGACTGGCGGTTTCCAGACGCTGGCTCAGATGGCCCAGTTCCTGACGGCGCTGTTCCAGCAGACGCGGCGCCGGGCCGCGCAGCCGCCGGGCCAGGCCCGTGAGGCGCTGCCGGGCGAGGCGCAACAGGCCGCGCGGGTCGCGGCCGAGCAGGCGCCGGCGGAGCTGGTCCAGGCGCTGGCGGGTCAGCGTCAGGCGGTGATCCATCTGCCGGCGCAGGCGCCCTTCCAGTTCGTCCAGTTGCTGGGCGTAGCGGCGCAGTTGCTGTTCCGGGCGCACCAGCCGCCGGCGCAGAAAGTCCAGGCGCTCACGCTCGCGCGTGAGCCGCCGGTTCATCTGCCGCTGCAGGCGCTCACTCAGCGCCGTCCACTGGCGCTCGAACGCGGCCATGTCCGGGCCCGCCAGTTCCGCCGCCGCCGAAGGGGTGGGCGCGCGCACATCGGCGGCATAGTCGGTGAGCGCGGTGTCCACCTCATGGCCTACGGCCGAGACCAGGGGAATCTCGCAGGCGGCCACATCCCGCGCGAGCTGTTCATCGTTGAACGCCCAGAGATCCTCCAGGGAGCCGCCGCCCCGGCCGAGGATGAGCACGTCACAGTCCCGGCGCCGCTGCGCGAGCGCCAGCGCGGCGCGCAGCTGACGCGGGGCGTCGTCGCCCTGGACGGCGGCGGGATAGATCAGCACCGGGATACCCGGGCAGCGCCGCCGCAGCACCTGGAGGATGTCGCGCACGGCCGCGCCCGAGACCGAGGTGATGATTCCGATCTGACCCGGATAGCGCGGCAGGGCCTGTTTGCGCGCCTCGTCGAAGAGTCCCTCGGCGAACAGGCGATCCCGCAACTGCTCGAAGGCCCGCCGCAGGCGTCCCTCGCCGGCTTCTTCCATGTGCTCGATGATCAGCTGGTACTGACCCCGGGGCACATACAGGCTCACCCGGGCGCGCACCAGTACCCGGGTGCCGTCTTCCGGCGCAAAGCGCAGGTGCCGGTTGCGGCCCCGGAACATGGCCGCGCTGACCTGGGCGCGTTCGTCCTTGAGCGAGCAGTACAGATGGCCGGACGCCGGGCGCTTGACGTTGGACAGCTCGCCTTCCACCCAGAGCAGCGGGAAACCGCCTTCCAGATGGCCCTGAACGTCCAGATTGAGCTGGCTGACGGTGAGTACCCGGGGCGTTTCGTCGGTGGAGGGCTGAGTCGGCATGGGCGCAGGGTAGCGCTTCAACGGCGCGGCTACCACCGGGCATGTTGTCGTTTACCCTGTCGGCGGCAACGCCTATAATCCGCGTTTCGGAGTTGGACGGACTCCGGCCCGCCACTCCGGCGCATTCACCGAGCCGAAAACGGTGTCCTATGCTCAGAATCGTGCAAGAAGCACTGACGTTCGACGATGTCCTGCTGGTGCCCGCCTTCTCCGATGTGCTGCCGCGCGACGTCGACCTCACCTCGAAACTGACCCGGGGCATTACCCTGCCCACGCCCCTGGTGTCCGCGGCCATGGACACCGTGACCGAATACCGCCTGGCCATCGCCATGGCCCAGGAAGGCGGCATCGGCATCCTGCACAAGAACATGCCCGTCGAGGATCAGGCCAAGCATGTACGTCTGGTCAAGAAATACGAAAGCGGCGTGGTCAAGGATCCCATCACCGTCACCCCGGATACCTCCGTGGCGGAGCTGCTGCGCATTACCGACGCCAACCGGATTTCCGGTGTGCCCGTGGTCCAGGGCGATGAAGTGGTGGGTATTGTCACCGGCCGCGATACCCGCTTTGTGACCCGCTATGATCAGCCCGTGTCCAACATCATGACGGGCAAGGACCGGCTGGTGACGGTGGCGGAAGGCGCCGCCGCCGACGACGTGCGCGATCTGCTGCACCGGCATCGCATCGAGAAGGTGCTGGTGGTCAATGACCGCGGCGAATTGCGCGGCATGATCACCGTCAAGGACATCGAGAAGGCCGCGCTCTTTCCCAATGCCTGCAAGGACGATCTGGGCCGCTTGCGCGTGGGCGCGGCCGTGGGCATCGGCGAGGGTACCGAGGAACGTATCGACGCCCTGGTGGCGGAAGGCGTGGATGTACTGGTGCTGGACACCGCCCATGGCCACTCGCGCGGCGTGATCGACGTGCTCGGCTGGATCAAGCAGCGCCATCCGGATGTGCAGGTGATCGTGGGCAATATCGCCACCGCCGACGCCGCCCGGGCCCTGGTGGATGCCGGCGTGGACGGTATCAAGGTGGGCATCGGCCCGGGCTCGATCTGCACCACCCGGATCGTGGCCGGTATCGGCGTGCCCCAGGTCACCGCCATCAGTGACGTCAACGATGTGCTCCAGAATACTGATGTGCCGCTGATTGCCGACGGCGGCATCCGTTTTTCCGGCGATCTCGCCAAGGCCGTGGCGGCCGGGGCCAATGCCGTCATGATCGGCTCCCTGCTCGCCGGCACCGAGGAAGCGCCGGGTCAGGTGGAACTCTTCCAGGGCGGTTATTACAAGTCCTACCGGGGCATGGGCTCACTCGGGGCCATGTCGGGTGAAACCGGCTCCAGTGATCGCTATTTCCAGGACGCCTCGGCGGGCGTGGACAAGCTGGTACCCGAAGGCATCGAGGGCCGGGTGCCCTACAAGGGCCCCATGAGCGCCATTGTCCATCAGCTGATGGGCGGGCTGCGCGCTTCCATGGGCTATACCGGCTGTCATGATATCGAGGAAATGCGCACGCAATCGCAGTTCACCAAGGTGACCAATGCGGGCATGCGCGAGTCCCATGTCCATGATGTCTCCATTACCAAGGAAGCGCCCAACTACCCGGTCTAGGTATCTCCGGGGAACCGGCATTCAGGCGAAAACCGGTCGTTGTTCGGCCGGTTTTGTTTTTTCCGGTGGAGTCTCGCAACGAAGACGGATCAGCCATGACCGATATTCATGCCCAACGCATCCTGATTCTGGATTTCGGCTCGCAGTACACCCAGCTCATTGCGCGCCGGGTACGCGAGATCGGGGTCTATTGCGAAGTCCGCGCTTATGCCATCGCCGATGACGAGCTGCGCGACTTCGCGCCCGCCGGGATTATCCTCTCCGGCGGCCCGGAAACCCTGACCGAGGGCTCCACGCCCCGGGTACCGCAAGCGGTGTTCGACCATGGCGTACCCGTGCTGGGCATCTGCTACGGCATGCAGGCGCTGGCGGGTCAGCTCGGCGGTACCGTGGTCACCGGTGAGCGCCATGAATTCGGCTACGCCCGGGTACGCAAGGAAGCGGCCAACCGTCTGCTCGACGGCATCATCGATCACGAGGAAAACCATCAGACCTTTCTCGATGTCTGGATGAGTCACGGCGATCGGGTGGAGACGGTGCCGGACGGCTTTGCGGTAACCGCCTCGACGGATTCCTGTCCCGTGGCGGCCCTCGCCGATGACGACCGGGGTTTCTATGGCCTGCAGTTTCACCCGGAAGTAACGCACACGCTGCA